>DAIDGZ010000133.1 GCA_027452125.1 Acidobacteriaceae bacterium
CGGCTTCTTCGCGCTTCTGCTCGATGGACTGACGCTTGGCCTCGCAGGCCTCGCGGTTGCGCGCGGCCTGGGCCGTCCACTCCTGGAAGCGGCGCTCGATGCGCTGCGCCTCGCCTTCCATCTGGCGGAGCGAGGCGCCGAGATTGGCGGCCTCCGTCTCGGCCTGCCGGCGCTCTGCGCCGCAGGTCTCGATCTGCGCCGTCAGCTCTTCGATCTGGCGTGTGAGGGAGGTTGCTTCCGCCTCGGCTCCAGCGAGTTCTTCGTCCAGCCGTGCGAGCTTGCCTTCGGTCTCGCGCAGTTCGCGCTTCAGCGCCAGAGGACCTTCGCTGGCCGGCTTGCCGCCGGTGACGGTTGCGTTGTGGAAACACTCGCCGCCTGGGGTGAGGAAGAAGGCATGTCCGTACTGCGCGGCGAGGCGTTGCGCCTGCTCGACGCTCTCAGTGAGGTAGCCGTAGCGCAGCTTGGGCAGGATCGCCTCCAGCGAGCGCCCGAACCCATTGAGCACCTTGATGGCATCACGCAGCGGAATCACCCCCGGCTCGTTGACGCCGCCGGCGCCTTCTTCAAATAACCGGCCCTGTGCGTCGGAGTGGACGAGGAAAGTTGCGCGGCCGTCACTGGTCTTGAGCAGGCGTACGCCTTCTTCGGCTACGCCCCAGCTTTCGACGACGACGTAATTCAGCTCCTCGCGCAGAAACTCATCGACTACGCCTTCATGCTGGCCGGCGACTTCAAGAAAGTCAGCCAGAGTGCCTACAGGAGCCATCTCCTGGCCCAGCGCACCGGGCTTGAGCAGCTTGCGTACGGAGTCAGTGGAGTAGCTGTGATTGCGGATCAGAGATTGGAGCGAGTCACGGCGACCGATGGCCGCGGCCTGATCGCCACGGAGCTGGTTCACCCGCGCGCGCTGTGCAGATTCCTGTGCGCGGCGGGCCTGCAGCGTTTCGCGGAACGAGGCGAGCTGTGCCTCCAGCTCCCGCAGATGCGTGATGGCGGCCTCATGGCGGGCGCGCGCCTCGGAGGTCTGGACGACCAGGTTTTCCTGCTCGTTTCCAGCCTGGCCCAATTCAGCGTGCAGGCGCTCGGACTCACGCTCCAGGGCGGCCAAACTCTCCTCGGCCTGCGCGGTATGGTTACGCGCGTTGCCGGCCAGGGTGAGCAGGTGCATGGCCTGACGGCGGCTGGCCTCGAGTTGCCGCTCCATGGCGAACAGCTCTTCGGCGGCGGTGCGGGCCTCCTGCTGGCGGGCGTCCACCTGCTGCCGGAAGGCGCGTACCTCTTCGGCGGCGGTTTGCAGAAAGCTGTGCTGCTGGGCGCGCTCTTCGGTCATGCCGGCGAGCTGGGTCCGGGTTTGCTCCAACTCGGTGGCGTAGGCGGCGATGCGCGCTTCCAGGTCGCTGATGCGCTCGGTGTTGCTGCGTTCGCGGGCGGTGGCACGCTCCAGCTCCAGGGCGGCCTCACTGGCGCGGTTCTGCGCCTCACGGCCTTCGCGATCGAGCTCGTAGCCGCGTTCGGTGAGGCTGTGCTGGCTGGCTTCCTGGGCGCCGATCTCTGTTGCCTGCTCGTCGATGCGGGTAGTGAGCGCGGCGATCTCCTGCTCGAGGCGGGCCTGCTCGGCATCCATGGTAGCCATACGGCTGGCCAGCACGACGCGGAGCTTGGCGCGCAGCTCCTCGCGGGCGGCGGCGTAGCGCTCAGCCTTGGCGGCCTGGCGCTTGAGGCTATTCATCTGCCGCGTGACTTCTTCAAAGATGTCTTCCACGCGGGCCAGGTTCTGCTTGGCCGACTCCAGCCGCAGCTCGGCCAGGCGCTTCTTGGTCTTGAAGCGGGTGATGCCCGCGGCCTCTTCGATGATGGCGCGCCGGTCATGCGGCTTGGAGCTGAGCAACTGGCCAATGCGTTCCTGGCCGATGATGGCGTAGCTTTCCGGTCCCAGGCCGGTGCCCATGAAGATGTCCTGAATGTCGCGCAGGCGGCACAGCTTGCCGTTGAGCAGGTATTCGCTTTCGCCGGTGCGGAAGAGGCGGCGGGTGATGATCACCTCGCCCTTCTGCGGGGTAGTGCGGAACTTGCGGCGGCGAATCTTGAGCACCACGGGCTGGGGGCCTTCGCCGAGGGACGCCTGCTGCGGTGCGGCGTTCTCGCCTTCGTCTTCAATCACTTGTCCGGGCTGCTCGGCGGCGATAATCTCTTCCGCCTCGGCGGCACGCTTGCGGCGCGCATCTTCCTCGTCCCAGTCTTCGGGGCCGTCGTACTCTAGCTCGACCTCTGGCTCGACGGGGATGGGGCCTTCGAAGGCTGCGGGATCGACCATGGTGATGGTGACCTCAGCCATGCCCAGGGCCTTGCGATCGCGGGTACCGGCAAAGATCACATCCTGCATGTGCGTGCCGCGCAGGGTTTTTGCGCTCTGCTCGCCCAGCACCCAGGTCACGCCGTCCAGAATGTTGGACTTGCCGCACCCGTTGGGGCCGACGACCACGGCAATACCGGTGCCCGGCAGAGCCAGCTCTGTGCGGTCACAGAAGCTCTTAAAGCCGAGGATGTGGATCTTTCGCAGTTTCAGCATGTGCACTCCGGTTCGCGAACTTCATGGGGCTTTCGCCGCCATCCGGGGCTGCCATCGTCAGGCAGGGGCCGGGGGAGGGAAATAGTACGTCCCGATTACAGACTGTAAGGAGGTGCGCAAGCAGGGTCAACGCGCAAAACTAGGCCGTTTGTGGATAAGACGGGCCGAAATTCGTGTGTGCCGATGCGTGCGCGCAAGCGGCGTCCTGTCCGGATTTCTGTGTCCGCAAAGGAGTTTGCTAGAGATGGCAGGTTCAGGCGCGGATAGCCTGGCGGTCCACTTCCTGAACTGCCTGCCGGATGATCTTTTCCAGTGCGCGGAGGGCCTGGGGGCGGGGAAATCCGGGACGGCTGGCCAGGCGGATGGTGCGCGCCGACTGGCCTTGGAGCGGGCGCAGGACAATTGCTCGTCGCACGAAGGAGTCCGCTGCGAGCGCCGGGATCAGGGTCGCGCCATATCCCGCGGCGACCAGGTTCACCAGTGTTTCCAGCGTGGCCGCCTGCATGGAGGCTTGCAACTCACTGCGCATGCTGGCTTTGCGTCCGCAGGCCTCGAGAGCATGGTTGGCCAGGCAGTGACCGTCGGCCAGCACCATGAGCTCGTGGGCCAGTTCCCCTTCCGCGACAGCTTCGGATTCGGCTAGACGATGATGCAGGGGCAGCGCGGCCAGCAGCGGCTCGGTGAAGAGCGCCAGCTCGGTGATCTCGGGGGCATCAGCCTCAGTGGCCAGCAGCGCGGCATCCAGGCGGTGGTTGCGCAGCCCATCGAGGAGTGACGCCGTCTGGTCTTCCCATAGCTCGATGGTCAGGCCGGGGTAGTTCTGCTTGAGTGGCGCCAGGATGAGTGGCATGAGATAGGGAGCCAGGGTGGGGATGACGCCCAGCTTGAGGGGACCCACGAGCGGGTCGCGTGTAGCACGGGCCACCTCTTCCATCAGAGAAGCTTCGTGCAGTGCGCGCTGGGCGTGGATCAGAATCTGCCGTCCAGCCGGGGTCATGTCTACCCGTTTGTTGGTGCGCTCCAGCAGGATCACGCCAAGTTCCGTCTCGAGTTTGCGGATCTGGCTACTCAGGGTGGGCTGGCTGACGCCGCAGGCCTGGGCCGCACGGCCAAAGTGACGGTGTTCGGCAACGGCTACCAGATATCTGAGATCGCGCAGATTCATCGCACACCTTGAAAAGGGAACATGTTGGCATTTTAGCAATCGTTGTGTGCGAAACGATCGATTTTATCTATAAAGAGGCAGGTGTTAGTGAGCACCGGTCATGATATCGCGGGGCAGGCAAAGCTCGGCACGGAGTCATCGCTGACATCATTGCCTCAGGACTGGAGATATGCGACATGCCGCGCCGGTGTCCGCAGGGGCAGCGCAGCAGTAACTTTGTCGTAAGAAAGGCAGGAAGCTCCAGCAAACTTCAAGCTAACTGGATTGAAAGAAGGAGTTTGTGTTTATTCGCATGGAATCATCTCTAAGTCGTGGGCATCTACCTCAACAGCCATGCTCTGCATGATCAGATCCACAGTAAGTACGACACGAAAGTTTTTTCGGAGTCGCATCACAACTCCCTCCATGCCAGCAAATGCGCCGCAGCGAATCCGTCCGCGTTGACCCACAACCAAGAGAGGGTGTGGCTCCACCCTGCGTTCTGACAGACCACTCCGCAGTGCATCAATTTGCTCCTTCGGCAGGATCGCCGGCGCTTTGCCAGTTCCATCTACGATGCAGACAACGCCGGGCGACTCAAGCACACGCACGCGCTGCCTGCGCGCGATGCGTACGAATATGTAGCCGGGAAACAGAGGGAGTTGCAGTGTGACTTTCGAACCGTCTTTCCAGCGGCGCTGACTGGTATAGGTGGGAAGAAAATGTTCTACTTGGCGCTGCTCGAGATGCTGCGCAACCCGCTTTTCATGCCGGGGGGCAGTATACACAGCATGCCATTCGGCGGGAGCATAAACACCAGCCTGAGATAAAAGCGTCTCGGTGCAAATTCTGCTGTCACCAAGAATGCCGGGATTGGGTGTGTGACTCAAGCAAGGCACTCCTGGGGAAAGTTAGCCCTGTGATTCCATACTTCCGTCTGACCTGCACTCTGAGAACTGCACAATCTGAGCGCGCTCTTCAGCGGCGCTTCATCGGTGCGTAGAAGTATCAGACAACCTCAATATACCATCGTTTCCGAAGCAGGATGGCATGCTTCGGGTGCTTGATAGATTAACTCTTTAATGCGAATACGTTTGCGAAGCAATGGTTCCACGAGCAACAGGAGTTAAGACCAAGTTAAATGTTTATATCGGAGTTGTGTGGAGGTCTGCCTTGCCGTCAGCTAGCAATTCACATCCCCGTAGCTCGTCGCGACCGCGGCTGCCAGCGATCCGGATTTCATCCCGGTGCACACAGACCATATGTTGGGAGTGGGGATGTACCGATTCTCCCGCCTGACACTAGCTAAATTAACTGCGGTCTCGGGCGTCTGCGAGATGGATGCTCTCTTCTGTTGCCCTGTCCGCTGTTGGAGTCATACCGAAAAATATTCGAAAAAGGTATTGTGTGACGAAACTGAATTGATGGGGAAAGTTCATCGGGTATGGCGATAAGAGCTGTTGCGCTGGTTACGTGCCCTGAGGTACGGCGTAGAGCTGTTGAACTGTCCTGCCTGGTAGAGCTACGCATTCTTCTCCTGCAGGTGTGATTCCTTTTTGCGAATCACTCTTCTGATTTTGGGTTTCGCGGGAAAACGCCTCCGCAGCGGTCTGTGAACTGCATGAGCGCTCAATTCACCATGCAGACTTTCGATGAGTGCTCCAGCGGGCAGAGTGCGACAATGAAGTATGACTTGGTGATTCGCCGGCAGATTTGCAGGTGTTTTCTGGTTATGCGGCTGAACGAGTTAGCCAGCAGATATTGAGCCGTCTTGGATGTGTGCGACTGACGGAACGGCGCGCGGATTGTCTCAGAAAGTGTTGTGCAGGAGTTACAGGCTGAAGAGAAGGCCGCGTCATTCTGGTACAGCCGGTTGTTCTGTTGGGGATCAATCCGGGAGAGTCTGGATCATTGTTGTTGATCTGCGCCAGGCAACTGGTGCGCGTGGCCAATTCAAATTTTCTTCAGCGCGGCTGAAGATGCCCTCAGAGGAAGTTTCCGCATGGATGTTCCCTTGCTGGATTTGCAAGCACAGTTTGCCGGCGTGCGGCAGGAAGTTCTCGATGCTGTGTCGGAGGTGTTGGACTCACAGGTTTGTATAGGCGGTCCGAAGGTTGCAGAACTGGAAGAGAAGATAGCTGCGATCAGCGACTGTAAGTATGCCGTAGGTGTGTCCAGCGGAACAGACGCGTTGCTTTGCAGCCTGATGGCTCTGGAAGTGGGTCCCGGGGACGAAGTTATAACCACGCCGTTTACTTTTTTTGCCACCGCCGGGTCAGTTGCTCGGCTGGGCGCGAAGCCTGTGTTTGTCGATATCGATGCCGGGACGTTCAATCTTGATCCTGAGCAGATCGAAGCGAAGATTACCGCGCGAACTAAAGCTATCATTCCGGTGCATCTGTTTGGCCAGATGTGTGACCTTGACCCCATCATGGAAATTGCGCGGCGTTATGATTTGGCGGTGATCGAAGACGCGGCCCAGTCGATCACCGCCACCTACAAGGGGCGTAAGGCGGGCAGTATTGGCACGTGCGGGTGCTTCAGTTTCTTCCCCAGCAAGAATCTTGGCGGCGCGGGCGACGGTGGAATGATCGTGACTAATGACGAGAAGCTTTATGAAAAGATGCTTCTTTTGCGTAATCATGGATCTAATCCAAAGTACTATTACCGGTTGATCGGTGGTAACTTCCGGCTCGATCCGATACAGGCGGCGATTCTCTTGGTGAAGTTACCCCATCTGGAGGAGTGGTCTGAGGGGCGTAGAAGAAACGCTGCCCAGTACGACCGCCTGTTTGCAGGAAGCTCGGTGCGAACGCCCTACATCCGGCCAGAGTGTGTAAGCATCTTCAATCAATATGCGATTTTGGTGGAAGACCGTGCAGCGCTGATCGAAGGGCTGAAGGAGGCGGGAATCGGGACAGAAATTTATTACCCAGTTCCATTGCATCTGCAGGAATGTTTTACTGCGATGGTGCCGCCGGGACTTTCATTGCCGGTGTCGGAAAGGGTTTCACGACATATTCTGGCGCTTCCGATTTATCCCGAGCTGACCCCTGCAATGATTGAATGTGTAGCGGACAGCGTGCTGCGAGTGGCGAGCAGGAGGGACGATACGTTCGGGACCGTGTGAGCGAGTCTGTCGGGCGCATGGCAGCACTGGTGCGTATATTGAATTCCCTCTTCGGGATACCGGCGAGATGTTTCCCGAGAATGCTGCTTTTTTGTTTGACCCAGCAAGGGAACGGCTATATATTTGATTTTGTTTGGAAGAAGGCGATGAGCGCCGTCAAAAAGGCGTAAGTCGTGCTGTAGGCGAAGCTGGTCCGGCTCTGTGCACGCAGGTATGTCCGAGACTGGCGGATTTATCGTATGGCCGTTTTTTCCTCGTTGTTTATCGCCCGGCCATGTTTTTCTACTCTGACAATCGCTCCGGTGGCACTACTGCTGCTGAATTCCCGAGAGATTGACTTTTCGTTGTCGGTGGTTTGGTGCTGGTCGTACGAAGCCTGTACTCCATTGGCGTGATACCTGGGGTGTGTGCGTGCGACAAGCTGTGTGACGGACTGGGATCGGAGCTGAACAGGAAGGTGCGTGGGCCTGTGGAATTGCGTGCTCCGTCTTAATTCCTGTCGAAACGCGCGCAAAATCTCGATGGAGTCTTGACGAGACGTATTTATGCGGAAGGTCTGCTTCGGGAATTATTGTGCGGTCGCTTCCTAGTCGGTCTCATATTTTGTTGGCGGATTGATGTTGTTTTTTGCGGTTGTTGTTACCCTGAGATAGGCTCGGGTTCTCTGCTGACTGGATGTTTGTGTCCGGAGGCCGAGGGCTTTTGGGTATGGATTTTGCTCGTGACGGCGTGTATCCGGGAGTATGCTCTGTGAGGGCTGCTCGGGTCTTGATGGCCGGTCGTTGTATGCCTGGTGCGAGCTCTCAACGGGAGCTATGGAAATTTTCTAGCCGGTTGAGGAGGGCGAAGCTATGCCCGAAATCGCTCCAAATGGATGAAGCGATACCTGTGTCCTGAAGGATCATCCGAGCGGGTTTGTCAGGGGTGATCGCTTGACGCGCTAAGCGGCGTGGGCGGGGAATGCATTTCTTGTGCCGGCCGAAGCTTTTGTTTGCGAAAACTGCTCATTGCATAACGTCATTGCCGTGAGCGAGCCCGCCTGGGCTTGCCGAGTCAATCTTTCTGGAACGGACGGCGGTATGTGGCAAGGGATGTTTTCAGCGGCGTTAAGATTGCATGCAGCTGGACCGTTGTCGAGCGGACAATTTTTCGGAATTTTGCGGGAATGATGATTGCTATTTTGCGCAAGTCGAGTCTGAGTTGTAGAAGAGCGACCGGCGCTGTGCTTTGCTGCGAAAGCTGACCGAAGCTAAGTTTGCCTCTGCAGAGTTACGGCGCATGTCTGAGTCACTTGCGTGAGCGGCCACTGAGCTCCGCAAGTTCTTCCGGCTGCTGAGTTGAATCTGTGGCAGTTGGGTGGCAAGGTGGATGTTCTTCAGCAAAAACATCCCCGAAAGCCTGGTAGCGCATTCCCGGACAACGGTTGGTTGTGATCGCGGTGATGCGTTTCAGAGGGTTGACGTCAATCTACTCGATGCAAGTGAAGTCGCCATTCTTTTAGCTCGTGTGCTGTTTGGCAATCTACCAGCCAAAGAGACAGCCCTCAATGGTGTGATGAGAAAGGTATTTGCATAGCTCAGCACATCTCCGTCGTCTATGGGAGTTTGAAGGCGAGCAACTAGCTCAGCGAACAGCAGAGTTCTGTTGAGATATTTGGTGTCAGATTGAGTGGGTGAGAGTAAGATCCACGGCCCGCACCAATTGCGAAGGTCGCAGGAAAGGATAAGAAGTGACAGATGCCATCGTTTCTGGGGTCGGATCGCTCGAGCTGAAGCAAAAAATCGAGGCGCGCACCGCCCACGTGGGTATCTTCGGGATGGGCTACGTTGGATTGCCGCTGGCGCTGCTCTTCAGCGAGCGCGGATTTCGTATTACCGGATTCGATATCGATGCGAAGAAGGTAGCCACGCTTAACGCTGGCGGCTCTTACATCGTCCGGATCACCGAGCAGGAAATTCAGGCGGCACGGCACCGAGGCTTCGCAGCAACCGACGATTTTTCCCGCATACGGGATTTGGACATAATTGTCATTTGCGTGCCCACACCGCTGGACGATTTTCACCAGCCTGACCTGAGCTACATCACTGGAACCGCGCGTGCGATAGCGCCTTACCTGCGTGAGGGGCAATTGGTTGTGCTGGAGAGCACAACGTACCCGGGGACAACTGATGAGGTACTGATTCCTATCCTCGAAACGGAGAATCGACTGGGGCTCTGCGTGGAATCAGCGCAGGACGGGAAGGACGGGGCACGCTTCTTTGTGGCTTTCTCGCCCGA
>DAIDGZ010000134.1 GCA_027452125.1 Acidobacteriaceae bacterium
CCGGGAACAGACCTTCGATACCATCCGCAAATACACCTTGGAAGAGGCCTATGAGGTCTTTGACGCCATTGAGCGGCGCGATTGGCCGCATCTGGCCGAGGAACTGGGCGACCTGCTCCTGCAGGTCTTGTTCTATGCGGAGATGGCCGCTAACGAAGGACGATTCACGATCAGTGACGTGCTCGACCACCTGAACCGCAAGCTGATCCGGCGGCATCCACATGTGTTTGGTGAAGAGGCTTCGCGCGCGGCGGGCAACCGTGCGGACGTGGATGCGGATGTCGAGGGTTCGGGTGCGGCGGTGTTACGCAACTGGGAAGACATCAAAAAAGCCGAGAAGCGCGCCTCAGGCGATGACGCTGAGCAGTCGGCGGGGCGTCTGGACGGCGTTCAGCGGGCGCAGCCTGCGCTGGCAGAGGCTGCCAAACTGGGATCGAGGGCGGCCAAGGCGGGATTTGACTGGCCAAGCTGGAGGGAGCTGTTACCCAAGGTTGCGGAGGAGACCGCCGAACTGGCTGCCGAGGCGGAACCGGGCGATCCGACGCGCAAGGCGGCCATGGAAGCGGAATTCGGCGACCTACTGTTTACGGTGGTGAATCTGGGCCGTCATCTGGGACTCGATGCGGAGATGGCATTGCGTGGGTGCAACCTGCGCTTCCGGCAACGGTTTCAAGCCATGGAGGCTGCGTCGGTCCAGCCGCTGGAAGAGCTGCCCCCGGAAGAACTGGAGGCCTTGTGGCAACAGGCCAAACGCAAACTGGCGCCAGTTGAGGACCAGCGATGATTCTGGTCCGCTCCTGTCACGGGTTCGAGGAACTGGAGGCTTGTGTCCAGTTGCAGATCGAGACCTGGGGCTACGACCCAACGGACGTGATTCCCCGCAAGCTGTTCCTGGTGGCGCTGATGATTGGCGGCCAGGTTATTGGAGCTTTCGAGGCAGCGAACGAGGGAACGGGCAACGAGAGAACAGCGGGCCGGGAAGGTGCAGAGAGTCTGGTGGGCTTTGCGATGGCACTTCCAGGGGTGAAAACAGGGCCTGGCGAGCCGCAGGCTTATCTGCACTCGCACATGCTGGCGGTGCGTGAGGGATATCGCAACCGGGGGCTGGGCCGGCGCTTAAAGCTGGAGCAGCGGCGCGAGGCTCTGGCCCGGGGTATCCGGCGCATGGAGTGGACCTTCGATCCGCTTGAGATTAAAAACGCTTTCCTCAATATCCACAGGCTGGGCGCGGTTGTTCGTCGGTACCAGGTGGATTTTTATGGTGTATCCTCATCTCGCCTGCAGGGTGGGCTCCCCACGGATCGTCTGGTTGCGGAATGGGATCTGGATTCACCCCGGGTGCAGGCGATTCTGGATGGGCGCACGTACGCTGCGCACATCGTCCAGGAGCGGATTTCGGTGCCGGCCTCCATCTATGAGTGGAAGGCCAGCGAGCACGACCGGGAGCGCGCTCTTGCCGTTCAGCTTGAGAACCGCAGGAAGTTTCAAGAGGCATTTGAAAAGGGGCTGGCCGTCGTCGGCTACGCCCTGGATGCACAGGGAAACGGTGTCTTTGAGCTGGGAGAACTCCCGGCTGGGCCAACAAATCCAGGGAACGGACATAACTTATGAAAATTGATGCGATTGTTCTGCGTGAGCTGCACATGGAGTTGCTGCGGCCGTTTGAAACCAGCTTTGGTGTGACCAAGAATCGCCGCATTCTGCTGGCTGAGGTTCATTCTGAGGGATTGATTGGCTGGGGGGAGTGTACGGCGACGGAGCGGCCCTATTTCAGCGAGGAGACCACGGATACGGCGTGGCAGATGCTGACTCAGGAGCTGGGGCCCATGCTGATGGCCGATCCGCCGGAGCATGGCGGCGACTGTCCGCGCATCTTTCGCCGGGTGCGCGGGAACCACATGGCCAAGGCCACGTTGGAGAACGCGATCTGGGACCTGGAGGCTCAGCGCGAGGGGATTCCGCTGGGCTATCTGCTGGGTGGCGTCATGCGCCGCATCCCCACGGGTGTATCGCTGGGCATCCGGCCCACCATTGCCGAGCTGATGGAGGATATCGCGCGGGAGCTGGCAGCGGGATATCAGCGCATCAAGCTGAAGTGCAAGCCGGGCTGGGATGTGGACGTCCTGGAGAAGGTGCGCCATCGCTGGCCGGATATCCGGCTGAGCTGCGACGCCAACTCGGCCTACCGCATGCGCGATGTGGACCACCTGACGCAGCTGGATGCGTTTGACCTGATGATGATCGAGCAGCCGCTGTGGCATGACGACTTCTACTACCACTCCGTGCTGCAGAAGCGGCTGCAGACGCCGATCTGCCTGGACGAGTCGATCCGTAACCGGCGCGATGCGCTGGCGGCGATTGAGACGGAGTCCTGCGGGGTGATCAACGTGAAGTTGGGGCGCGTTGGCGGCTTCTCTGAGGCAATTGCGGTGCACAATGCGGCGCAGGAGCGGGGCACCCCGGTGTGGTGCGGCGGCATGCTGGAGTCGGGCATTGGCCGGTCACACAACGTGGCGCTCTCCACGCTGCAGAACTTCTCACTGCCGGGTGATGTGTCGGCTTCGGCGCGCTACTGGGCCGAGGACATTGTGGAGCCGGAGATCACGGTGACGCCGCAGGGCGAGATCGAGGTCCCGGACACGCCGGGCCGCGGCTACGAGGTTCGCCAGGACCTGGTGGAACGGCTGACCGTGCGCAAGGTGAAGGTCAAGGCCCTGGAACTGGTGGGCTGAGCGGCGGCTCGCCGCGCAGATGGAGACGAGCACCCTTCTCCCTTGCTCGCGGTGTTTTGATGCGACGGCAAGCTGTATGCGTCCTGCTCACGATTTGGAGGGCAGGGGGGAGGGGTGGGCTCCCTTTTTGCCTGGTTTGCGGCTGCGGTTGGCTGGGGTAAACTCCGTTGCCTCAGAGGCTTGCGAGTCACTTTGCCGATGAAAATCGGGCAGAAAAACGCGTGCATTTATGCGGAAAAACGCGCGTTTTAT
>DAIDGZ010000135.1 GCA_027452125.1 Acidobacteriaceae bacterium
CTGCTCTATGACACGCAGTCGGTCTACGAAGATCAGGTGCGCGCCATTGAAGGCAAGGGCACCACGGCGCCCGGCCAGATCGACTTCGCGCTGCTCACCGATGGCCTCCGCGCCGAGCGCGAGCAGGGCATCACCATCGACGTAGCCTACCGCTACTTCTCCACCGCGCGCCGCAAGTTCATCATTGCCGACACGCCCGGCCACGAACAGTACACCCGCAACATGGCCACCGGCGCCTCCACCGCCGATGCCGCCGTGGTGCTCATCGATGCCAGCAAGGGCGTGCTCATTCAGTCGCGCCGCCACGCCTACATCGCCTCGCTGCTGCGCGTGCGCCACGTCATCGTCGCCGTCAACAAGATGGACCTGATTGGCTACGACGAGAAGGCCTTCCGCGCCATCGAGGCTGATTTCCGCAGCGTTCTCGATCAGATCGCAGCCGACACCGGCAATCCTGTTGAGCCCCACTTCATCCCCGTCAGTGCGCTGGCCGGCGACAACGTCGTGCACCGCTCTGACGCCATGCCCTGGTACACCGGCGCCTCGCTGCTCGAGCTGCTGGAGCTGTTGCCGCCTGCGCAGCAGGGGCAGAACGCCCCCTTCCGCTTCCCCGTGCAGCGCGTTATCCGGCCCGACCACACCTTCCGCGGCTTTGCCGGGCAAATTGCCTCTGGCACCGTGCGCCCCGGCGACGCTGTCGTCGCACTGCCCTCCGGCCGCACCGCAAACATCGCGCGCATCGTCACCTGGGACGGTGACCTGCAGGAGGCGGTCGCACCGCTCTCCGTTACACTCGTGCTCGACCGTGAGATCGACGTCAGCCGCGGCGACCTGCTCGTGGCTGCGCAGGCTCCGGCCACTGTGGCTCGCAGCCTGAAGGCCGCGCTCGTGTGGATGGACCGTCGTCCGCTGGAACGGCATCGCCGTTATCTGCTCAAGCACACCAGCCACACCGTGCCCGCCTTCCTCTCCTCCATTGAGCACCGCACAGATCTGGCTGCGCTCACGCACGTGCCCGCCGGCACGTTGCTCATGAACGACATCGGCGTCGTCTCCCTCAACCTGCTGCGCCCCATCGCCCTCGATGCCTATCAGGACAATCGCGCCTCCGGCGCCTTCATCCTCATCGATGCCGAGACCAACAGCACCGTCGCCGCGGGCATGATCATCTCCGCGCAAAGTGACGCCGTTGCCGGCGATCATCCTGACATCTGGGGTCCTGTCACGGCCGGCGAGCGCGAAGCCCGCTGGGGACACCGCGGCGCCGTCATCGAACTGGCCGGCCCCATTGGCCTCATTGACTCGGTCGAGCGTTCGCTCTTCGCCGTCGGCGCCGCCACCGCGCGCATCGACGCCGACGACGACGCCTTCCTCCTCCATCCCACCCTGCTTGAGGTCATCACCGGTATCCAGACTCATGCAGGCCTCATCACCCTTGTGGCGCGCGCCAGTGACAGCGAAACCCTCACCGTCCGTGCCGAAGGCTCACATCTCAACCTCGATGCCGCCGACTCGGGTCGCGTGGTTGCCGCCGTCCATCAGTTGTTGCAAAACGCCGGCGTCTTCATCCCCTCTGAAAAGGCGGGCCTCTAATGGCAACAGAACAGATTCAAGCCGAGGTAGCGGCAAAGCTCGAACAGGTTCGCGCAGCGCTCGCCGCTGAACTCACGGGCCAGGGCGATGTCTGCCTCACCTGCAGCTTTCAGGCAGAGGATGTGCTGCTCACCAGGCTCGCCATCGCCATCGATCCGGCCATCCCCGTGCTCTTCCTCGACACCGGCTACCACTTTGCCGAAACCTACGCTTACCGTGACCGCATCGCGCAGGAGTGGAAGCTGAACCTCATCAACCTGCTCCCCGCCAAAACCGTGGCCGAGCAGGAGGCAGAGCATGGCCTGCTTTACCAGACTGCGCCCGACCGCTGCTGCGGTCTGCGCAAGGTCGAGCCGCTCTTCAAGGCCGTAGCCGGTTATCGCGTCTGGATCACTGGCCTGCGCCGTGAACAGGCCAGGAGCCGCACCGCGCTGGAAGAGCGCGCTATGTTCGCTCTCCCCGGCGGCAAGCAGGTGCTCAAGCTGGCCCCGCTCACTGAGTGGACCACCCGCGATATCTGGTATGCCTGCGAACAGCTCGGCATTCCCCTGCTGCCGCTCTATGAGCGCGGCTACACCTCCATCGGCTGCGAACCCTGTACCACGCTGCCGCTCGATCCCAACGATCCGCGTTCCGGCCGTTGGGCAGGACGCAAGGTCGAGTGCGGCATCCACATCCAGGCCGCGCCCTCCAGCCAGTCGTAAAACGATCGAAAATCAGCAACACGGGAAACAGGAAAAGGCGATGCAGTACCTCATTGGATTTGCGATAGCTCTGTTCATCGCGCTCACCGGAGTGGGAGCGGGCACCATCACCGTGCCCATTCTGGTGCTGTTTCTCGGCGTGCCTGCGCACATCGCCGTCGGCATCGGCCTCATGTTCTCCGCCGCGGTCAAGCTCATCCTCGCTCCGGCGCAGATCGTGCGCGGCAATGTCGCCTGGCGTACCCTCGGTTACATGCTGCTGGGCGGCCTCCCCGGCGTCTTGCTCGGCTCTCTGCTGCTGCAACACCTGGTCACCGCCAACTCGCAGAATCTGCTCAATGCCATCCTCGGCATCATCCTCGTCAGCACCGCCAGTTGGCAGATTTACTACTCCTTCCGCCCCGCGCGCAGGCAGACCAAACCTGCTGACCGCAGCCACCTGCTTCCCTGGCTCATGTTTCCCGTAGGCGCTGAGGTCGGCTTCTCCTCTGCCGGCGCCGGCGCGCTGGGCTCGGCTGCGCTGCTCGGCCTCACCCCGCTGGAGCCTGCGCAGGTCGTAGGCACTGACATTCTCTTCGGCTTTACGGTTTCGCTCATCGGCAGCGGCGCCCACTGGTTCGCCCACGCTGACAATCCGCAGCTGCTGCTGCAACTCATCGCTGGCGGCGTCTTTGGCGCGCTTCTCGGCACCATGCTCAGCAGCCGCGTGCCTCGCCGCCCGCTCCGCTGCGCCCTGTGCATCTGGCTGTTCATCCTCGGCGCACAGTTTCTCATGAACAGCTACCACGTCTGGGCTGCCACTCGCTGAGTCTCATGGTTTTCAGGGAAGTTGGTGCGAAAGGAGGGACTCGAACCCTCATGGGTTACCCCGCCAGATCCTAAGTCTGGTGCGTCTGCCAATTCCGCCACTTTCGCTCGATCTCTATCTTAAACGAATAGCTGTCGCGCAGCCCTCTCGCCCGCAGAGAATGCCGCAGCACAAGACACATCTGTATCTTTTCAGACAAACTCTATGCTTGCCGCGCAGGTGATCCGCCGTGCTTGCTCACAGCGGATCACCGTATGCCCAGTTACTTCAGTGAGCTCATGTCGATCACGAAGCGGTACTTCACATCCTGCTTCAGCATCCGCTCAAAGGCCTCATTGATCTGCTGGATCGGAATCACTTCTACCTCGGCCGTGATGTTCTTCTGGCCGCAGTAGTCCAGCATCTCCTGGGTCTCCGGCATGCCGCCGATCATCGATCCGGCCACCGAAGCACGCTTGGTGATCAGCGAGAACACATTGAATACCGGCGGCTGCTCCGGTAGGCCCACCAGCGTCATCGTCTTGTCCTGCTTCAGCAGCGCAAGATACGGGTCCAGCGCATGGTGCGCCGAGGCCGTGTCCAGAATGAAGTCGAAGCTGCCCTCATGGGCCTTCATCGCCTTCTCATCCGTGGAGAGCAGAACCTCGTCGGCGCCCAGCCGCAGCGCATCTTCTTTCTTCTTCAGCGACGTGGTCAGCTGCACCGTATGCGCGCCAAAGGAGTGCGCAAACTTCAGCGCCATGTGTCCCAGTCCGCCCAGGCCCACAATGCCCACCTTCATCCCCGGTCCCACCTTCCAGTGCCGCAGGGGCGAGTAGGTGGTGATGCCCGCACACAGCAGCGGAGCCACCGCCGCCAGATCCAGGTTCGCCGGAACCGTATGGGCAAAGCGCTGATCCACCACGTAGTTGCTGGAGTAGCCGCCCATTGTGATCGAGCCATCCACGCGGTCCGTCGCCGCATAGGTCAGCGTGGCGCCCTCTGCGCAAAAGTGCTCGTCGCCGCGCTCGCATGGCGTGCAGTGCCGGCAGGAGTCCACAATCACACCCACCGCGGCCACATCGCCCGCCTTGAACCTGGTCACCGCACTGCCCGCCGCCGTCACGCGGCCCACAATCTCGTGGCCCGGCACCAGCGGATAGATGGACTGCCCCCACTCATTCCGCGCCATGTGCAGATCCGAGTGGCAAACGCCACAGTAAAGAATGTCAATCGAGATCTCCGTCGGGCCGGGATCGCGGCGCGTAAACGCAAACGGAGCAAGTGCGGACTGCGCGCTCTGCGCAGCATAACCTTTTGAAGCTGGCATGATATCGTTCCTTTCCAAGGAAAAGTAGCCACACACAGTACATGTGTGCTGTTGCAGAAGTTTTGGATGACCCTTTGATCTGATTCAAAAGGATTGACTGCGGATTCAGCCGCGTCGCCCCAGCGCCACTCGCCGAATCCCCTGAAGGTCCCTGATAAATTCTATCTGGCCGAAACCCACCTCGGCCAGCAGACCGCTCACCGCATCGAATTGTCCCTGCCCAATCTCCAGCAGCAGCGATCCGCCCTGCGTCAGCCGGGCATACGCCGCAGGAATCAGCCGCCGGTACACCCCCAGCCCGTCGTCGCCGGCAAACAGCGCCAGCGCCGGCTCATGCTCCCGCACCTCAACGGCGAGCATCTCCCGATCCACCTCGGCCACATACGGGGGATTCGACACCACCAGCTCAAAGCGCTCACCCGCTACAGGCCCCAGCAGATCGCCCTCGCAGAAACGTATCCGCCCCGCGACGCCGTTGCGTTCCGCATTCTCCCGGGCCATCTGCAGCGCCGCCGGTGACAGATCGATGGCCGTAATCGCCGCCTGCGGCGACTGGCACGCCAGCGCCACCGCAATGGCGCCCGATCCCGTGCCCACATCCACAATCCGCGGTGCAGCCCAGGCTCCTGCCAGTTCCAGCGCCTTCTCCACTAGGTGCTCGGTCTCCGGCCTGGGAATCAGCACATCCGGCGTCACCCGGAAAGGTAATCCGTAAAACTCCGTCTCGCCGGTAATATATTGAATCGGCTCACCTTGAGCGCGGCGATCCAGCAGCGCGCCGTAGCCAATGGCCGTGCAGCCGCCAAACGGCTCATCCGTGTGCGCCATCAGCCAGGCGCGATTCCGGCCCAGCAGGTGCAGCAGCAACAGCTCGGCATCGCGCCGCGCCCGCTCCGGATGCGGCCCACCCAGCAGCCGCTGTTCCCCCTGCCGCAGCCACTCCGCCAGCGTCATCAGGCCGCCTGCGCGCTGGCCTTCAATTGTTCCGCCTGGTAGTGCACCACCAGCGCATCCACCACCGGCTGCAACCGGCCTTCCATAATAAGGTCCAGCTGGTGCAGCGTCAGGCCAATGCGGTGGTCGGTCAGCCGGTTCTGCGGGAAGTTGTACGTGCGAATCTTCTCGCTGCGGTCGCCCGAGCCCACCTGCGACTTGCGCGCCGCCGCCAGTTCCGCATTCTGCCGCTCCTGCTCCACCTCGTAGAGCCGCGAACGCAGCACGCGCATTGCCTTTTCACGGTTCTTGATCTGCGACTTCTCGTCCTGGCAGCTCACCACCGTATTCGTCGGCAGGTGCGTGATGCGCACCGCTGAGTATGTGGTGTTCACGCTCTGTCCGCCCGGTCCCGAGGAGCAGAACGTATCAATCCGGATGTCCTTGGTCTCAATCTTGATGTCCACATCCTCGGCCTCGGGCAGCACCGCCACCGTCACCGCTGAGGTATGTACGCGCCCCTGCGTCTCCGTGGCCGGCACGCGTTGCACCCGGTGTACGCCGCTCTCCCACTTCAGCTGCGAATAAACGCGGTCGCCTTCGATGATGGCGATCACTTCCTTGTAGCCACCCACGCCAGACTCGGAGAGGTCCGTCACCTGAACCTTCCAGCGGTGCTGCTCGGCAAAGCGCGTGTACATGCGGAAGATCTCCGCGGCAAACAGCGAGGCCTCGTCGCCGCCCGTTCCCGCGCGAATCTCCAGCACCACGTTCTTCTCGTCGTTCGGGTCCTTGGGCAGCAGCAGCACCTTCAGCTGCTCCTCCAGCTCCGGCTCCCGCGCGGACAGGGAGGCAATCTCTTCCTCCGCCATGGCGCGCAGATCGGGATCGCTCTCCGCCAGCATGGCGCGGGCATCGGCCAGTCCCTGGCGCACCAGCTTCAGCTCGCGATACTTCTCCACCGGCGCCTCCAGCTCGCGCAGCGCCTTGGCGGTCTTCTGGTAGCGCTCGTGGTCGCCAATCACCTCAGGCAGCGCGAACTGCGCCTGCAGGTCGTCATAGCGCTGCTCCATCTGTTCCAAACGGTCAATCATCGAAGTTCCTCATGAGCACGGCCTTGTTTCCGCGGTCCGTGCCAGCCGGCATGGCTTTTCACTGAATTGGGATTGAGAAAAATGACACAACAAGGGTATGCGCGGCGGGAACCGCTAAAGCAGAGCCGGAATGGGCTGATGGAGGGTCATTGCTCCTTTATTTTAGCGCGAAACCCCAAACCGTTCAGGCGCGACCCTGGCGGCGACGCCAAAGGCCCCACCGGCGCCTCCTGAGAAACCGCGCCGGCTCTGCCCCTCTATTGCCCCATCACCGGCACATGCAGGCTCGACGCATGCCCTGGGCCGGAATAGATGGTGATCGTCGCCGCCTTGTAGTCCGCGGGTTTAGCCGTCATGATGTTCGGCACAAAAGTCTGCGGGTTACGGTCATACAGCGGGAACCACGTGCTCTGAATCTCCACCATCACCGTATGCCCGGCCTTGAAGACGTGGTCCACGTCATGCAGGCTGAACCGGTACTCCCGCACCGCCCCTGCCTTGATCGCCGTGGGCGTCGAAAAGCCATTCAGATAGCGCCCGCGGAAGATCTCCTCATTCGTCATCAACTGGTAGCCGCGCATTGTCGGGTCCGCGTCGTCCTGCGGGTACTCGTCGATCAGCTTGACCACCATGTCATTGTCCGTGCCCGTCGTCGCGGCATAGATGTCGGCCACCACTTCGCCGGTCAGTGTCAGGTCATGCTTGAGCACCGGCATCCGCCACACCGCCACGTCCTTGCGCCCGGTTACAAAACGCTGATCCTCGGTGAGCCAGTTGTACCACTGCGAGCCAGGGCTATACGTCGGCTGAATGGGCCGATGCCGGTACGGAACCGGGTTCGCTGGATCGCTCACATAACTGGTCCTGGCCTGCGTGGCCGGCGCCGTCCACCCCAGCGCTCCGTTGCCCTCAAGATACAGGCTGGTCATCCGCGACTGTCGCGGCGGAAAGTGCATGAAGTAGCGCCACCGATTCGATCCCGTCTCGAAGCTCGCCGTGTCCTTCAACTCGAAGCCCGGCGCGCCCTTCAGGTAATGCGCAAAAAACTTCGCCTCAATCCGCGCGCGAAACTCCGTGCCAATCGGCTCGCCATACTTCAGGTTGCCCAGGCTCCACGCCGGCGACGCCCAGTACCCATGCCGCCACGGCCCCAGCACCAGAAAGTTGTCGTGCTGCGTATCATGCGGCTCCAGCTTGTCATACTCTTCCTGCGGGCCATACATGTCTTCCTGGTCGTAGTACCCGCCCACGCTCAGCACCGGCACCGCCACCCTGTTCAAGTGCCACTCCACCCCGCGCGACCTCCAGTAGTCGTCGTACGCCGGATGCTCAAGAAACAGCTTCCATGTCGGCAGCAGCTTTGAGCCGGACTGCTTCACATCCTGCTCAAAGTCCCCGCGCTGCAGAAAATAGTCGTAGCCATCCACCGGATCGCCATGCGCATCCTTGCCATAGCTGTCCTGGGTAAACTGCTTGCTCGATTCCATATCTTTCACGTAGTCGTAGCCATATGTCTGGCGAAACGCTCCATTGTGAAAGAAGTCGTCGCCGCGCCATACGTCGATCATCGGCGCCTGCGGCGACACGCACTTCACCGCCGGATTCGGATCGATGCCCGCCATCATGGCCAGAAACCCCGGATAGCTGGTGCCCACAAACCCCGCGCGGCCGTTGTTGCCCTTCACGTGCTTCAGCAGCCACGACACCGTGTCATACGCATCGGTGCTCTCGTCAATCGCTTTGGCATCGCTATGATCGGCCAGCGGCCGCATCATCACAAACTTTCCCTCGCTCTCATAGCGTCCGCGAATATCCTCCACCACGTAGATGTAGCCATCCCGCGCCAGTTCCGGTCGGCTGCCAAAAAACGACGCGCGCGTCGTTCCATCCGATCCATACGGCGTGCGCTGAATCAGAAACGGCAACGGTGTCTTGATATCGCTGGGCATCAGGATCACCGCGTGCAGCCGCACCCCGTCGCGCATCGGGATCATCGCCTCGCTGCGCTTGTAATCGTGGAAGACGTGATGCACCGCCGGCCCGGTACGGGTATACACCACATCTGGCTCGCTGGAGTGCAGCACCTCCGTGGCCTTGCCGTCAGCACCCAGTACAAAGCGGAAAGTATTCCCCGCGTCAGGCACGGCAAAGTCCAGCGCCCCCCCGCGCTCAAGCCGCGTCGGCACGCCGCGCGACGACTCCGCCACCAGCTTGCCGTCCTGCGCATAAAAACTGATGGGAGTGCCGGGATCGGCCTGATTGCTGTATTCCCCATCCAGCGCCGCAAGAGACGGCGCAGCCGTAGCCTCATCGCCCGTGCCTCGCGGCGCAGACCATAGCAATGCAGAAATGGAAGGAAATAAGGCAAGCGCGAGAACGGTAACAGCAGCGCGATTGAGTCTCAGCAACGGAACCTCCAGGGAAGAACCGGAAAGACTCAGAATACGCGATTGGTCCGCCGCAGAGGACAAACCCCGCATTTGGCGCCCTCAACCGGATGCCTGGCCCTCAGTGCGCGTGACCGTGATGATGGTGATGATGATGTCCACCTGCATCCGCCAGTTCTTCCACCGGCGTGACGCATCCTTCCAGTTGGGCGCAGCCCTCATTTTCAAACTGGATGGTGGTGTGGCCAATCTGGAAACGATCATGCAGCAGGCAGTTCAGCCGTTGCAGAATCCCCGAGCACTCTGAGACTGGAATATCGTCGATCGTCACATGGCAGGAGAGTGCCCGCGAGTGCGAGCCAAGGCTCCAAACGTGCAGATCATGCACATTGATCACGCCCTCCACCTGCTGCATCTCCGCGCGAATATCCGCCAGCGTGACGCCCCGCGGCATCCCCTCCAGCAGAATATTCAGCGTCTCCCGCACGATGCCGATGCTCGACCACAAGATCAGCGCGGCAATCCCCAGCGAGAGCACCGGATCAATCCAACTCATGCCGGTATACAGAATGGCTGCGCCGCCGGCAATCACGCTGGCCGTCGAAAGCGTGTCCCCCGCCATATGCAGGAACGCCGAACGCAGATTCACATCGCGCGCCACACCCCACAGCAGCGCGGCGATCGCTCCATTCATCAGCACGCCCGCAGCTGCCACCACCATCATGGTGCGCGGATGCACAGCCACCGGAGTCGATAGTCGATGCACCGCCTCCACGCCGATCCATAGTGCAATCACCACCAGGCTCGCCGCATTCACAAACGCCGCCAGCACTCCCGCCCGCTGATAGCCATAGGTCCGCTCATTGTCCGCCGGCCGCGACTGAAAGTAGACCGCGGCAAAGCTCAACAGAAGCGCCAGAAAATCGGAAAGGTTATGCCCCGCCTCTGAGAGCAGGGCCAGCGAGTGCGCACGCAGTCCCGCCACAAAGGTCACCGCCACATACGCCAGCGTGGCTACCAGCGAGATGCGGAGTACGAGTTTGGTCCTCTCGGCCCCCGGCCCTTCGGATTGGGCGTGGACATGCATGCCTTTAGTCTAACCGGGGTTGGGTATCCACCACCACTCCAACCGGCTCAGCCGTGGCTGCCGTGCAGATGCCCTGCCTCCAGCGGCGGCGCCTCCTGCATCCGCGGAAGCGGCCGGTAGCCCAGCCTCAACCCGGTCCAGTTCTCCGCCACCACAATGCTGTTCTGCGGATTGCCCGGCTGGATGCGAATCGAGCAGTGGAAGCCCACGCGCACCTGCGCCGGGTCCAGCACGTCGCGCAGCGCCGTCACATCCTGTGCGCACTCATAGTCCACACCCGCTACCCGATAGCAGTAGAGCAGCATGGTCAGAGTGCGCCCATCCTCGGCTTCAACCTCGACAATGTCCAGCAGCATCCCATCCACCAGCCGGCCCGACTGCACCAGAAACTGCCGCCGCGCGCGCTCCACCTCGTCCGGCGTCTGACGGCGGCGCAAAATCAGCCACATCGTCAGCCCGGCCACCGTGGCCATCGCGGCAAGCCCCGCGGTAATTTCCCACTTACCTTCAATCTGGAGGTTCATCTGGACAGGAGAACCGCCCCACCCGGTTCCCAACTTGAGCATACCGCAGGACCGGCCAGCCCTGCCGCACCGCGAACTCCATCCTGTGGGAATCCATTTTTCAGCTAGGAAATCGCCATAATCCGCCTGTAGTATGGAGGAACTCCCTCAACTTCCCCGGAGATAGCATGCACCATGGTCTTTCTGGCACGGCCTGATGTAACGATGGAAACCGGCACTGCGGCCCAGCCGGTACAAGACGCCGCGCCGTCGCGCCGCCGCGTCTTGTATGCGGTGGGCCCCGGCGACGTCGTCGGGCAATACAAGGATCTTCAGGCCGGTCGCGAGGCCGCCTTCCAGATGGCCATGTCCTTCACCCGCCAGTTTGTGGATGAGTGCGACCTCACCGGCCAGGCCGCATTGCTCATCTCCTGCCATGAGCGCCCTGATGCCACACGCGTCGGCCCGCACGGCATGGAGAACCTGCCGCGCCTCGCTCTCTACTTTGCCGGCGGCATTCGCCATCACCTCGGCCTGGCTCTCTATGGCATGCGTCTGCTCCGTCGTGCCCTGCGTGAGCGTCCCGCCGCGGTCATCGTCGACTCCGGCACCACGCACTGGATCATGCTGGCGCCGCTGCGCCTCTTCCGCATCCCTGTCATCGCCGTGCTGCACAACGCGCTGTGGCCCATGGATCATCCGCCTCAGCGGACCATCGATCGCCTGCTGCGCAAGACCGATGGCTGGTTCTTCCGCCATGTAGCCGCCGCCACCGTCTGCGTCTCGCCGGAGTGCGAGAGGCAGGTTCGCCTGTTGGCCCCCCGGCCGCACGGAGCAGTCCTGCAGTGTCGCGCGCAATACCGCACCAGCTTCCTCAGCCGCGTTCCCGCGCCAGCCGCCAACCGCAAGCCCTTCCACGTCCTCTTTCTCGGCCGCATCGAGATCGACAAAGGCGTCTTCTTTCTGACTGACCTCGCTGAGCGCCTCGAACAGCAGATGCCGGGCTGCTTTCTCTGGCGCATCATCGGCCCCGGCAGCGCTTCCGCGGAGTTACAGCGCCGCATCGCCGCGCGCAACCTCGCTGCGCTGGTGCGTTTCCAGCAGCCGCTCCGCAGTGAAGATGAAGCAATAGAAGCGCTCGCATGGTCCCACACCATGGTCGTGCCCACCCTCTCCAGCTTCAAAGAAGGTCTCGCCATGACCGCTGCCGAGTCCGTGCTCGCTGGTCGCCCCGTCGTCCTCAGCAGTGTGGTCCCCGCGCTGGAACTGCTCGGCCCCGCCGCGCTCCGCGCTCAGGCCGATGATCTGGACAGCTTCGTCGAGGCCTTCCGCCAGCTCGCGCTCGACGCCAGTCTCTACGCCGCCTGCCAGCGCGCCACCGCCGATGCCCAGGCGCCGTTTTACGATCGCACACAAGGCCTCGGCGCCGTACTCAGCCGTGTCCTGGCCACACTCCGCTAGGCTGCACATCGTCACGGCGTCCTCTTCGGAGCAGCCGCGCCTGCCTCTCTCTGCTCAGCCCGATGTCCTATACTCTAGGTTGCATCGGGCTCGTAGCCACCGCGCGGACCGTGCCCGTGCGCGGAGGTTTACTTGGCATCTGACGATCGCACTACCGCAGCGCAGCGTCCCCGCATTCGCTCCACCACCGTCATCTGCGTGCGCCGCAACGGCCAGGTGGTTATGGCCGCCGATGGCCAGGTCACGCTCGGCGACCACGTGTTGAAGCACTCAGCAAAAAAAATTCGCCGCCTCTACCAGGACAAGATCCTCGCTGGATTCGCGGGTTCCACCGCCGACGCCTTCTCGCTCTTCGCCCGCTTTGAGGCCAAGCTGGAGCAGCACGCCGGCAACCTCAACCGCGCCGCCGTCGAGTTAGCCAAGGACTGGCGCACCGACAAGATGCTGCGCAACCTCGAGGCGCTGCTCCTCGTCGC
>DAIDGZ010000136.1 GCA_027452125.1 Acidobacteriaceae bacterium
CGCAGGTCATAGGTCGCCGGTCCCCAGTCGCCCTTGATGTCGAATGGATTGGCGACCAGTCCCGGCGCATTGCCTGCCGCGGTGGCATTGAGGCTATCGCCGTCATCCATGGCTTTAGACCACGTGTAGGAGCCGCGCAACTGCAGCCCGGCATTCCAGCGGCGGTTGAGTTCTACCTGGAGCGCGTTGTACGAAGCTGTACCGATGGAGAACCACGCCCAGGCTGCGCCCAGCACCGGATTTGCCGCTCTGGTTCCGGGAGCAATGTAGTAGGTGCCGGAGGGTATCGGTGTTCCCGCTAATGGAGCGGGGAAGCTGGCGGGGTAGACCGCGGGGCAGGGAACGCCGGGACACACCGTGGGCGTTGGCTCGTTGTCGTCCAGGCTCACTATCTGGTGATAGCCATGCGAGCCCACGTAGCCCAGGGTCAGCACCGTGTTCGGGGTCAGCTCCTGCTCCACTCGCAACGAGTAGGAAAGAAGCGTCGGGGTGTGCATGTCCGGCTGCACGCCTGCCGGGGCCACCTTGGCGCTGGTGGGAATGGTCTCTGTGGGCAGGGGCAGGCTGGCCACGGGCAGGTTGGTGAGCGCATACGACGGGTTGAATGGCGCATTCTGATCCATGCGATAGCCCAATGCGTCCTGCAGGTCGTTGTACATGCCGAAGCCTGCCTTCACTACGGTTCCGCCTGCATGAGGGCTCCATGCCAGCCCAAACCTCGGCTGCGGCAGGAACTTTGCCCGGTTGATGGTGAATGCCGAGGCGCTAATCCGTGGCTGTGTCTGGATCACACCGTTACTGAAAACGAAGGTTGCCGCACGTCCGTGGGCCTCGTTCCATCCGGTAGTGAACTCCGCGCGGAAACCCAGCGAGAGTGTCAGATTCGGCAGCAAACGGATGACGTCCTGCGCGTACCAGGCGCCCAGCAGCGAGCGCCAGTTCATTTCCGTGGGTGCCGGATCGTAGGCAAAACTGCCCACGGTGCCCTCCAGAAACTGCTGCAAACCGGTAAACGTCGCCTGTCCATACTGCGTCAGCGCCAGATCTTCATTGGATTGCAGCCGCTGCAGCCACACGCCCGCGCTTAACTGTTGCCGGCCTAGGAGGCCCTGTACACGGTCTTCGTAGGTAAACAGGTTGCGCACGAGGTGGAGGTTGCTGCCGATGTTACTGCCAGTCAGGCTGACCTGCGCTGCCGGATTCGCGGCCGCGCTGCCGCCGACCACCACTGCGCCTACCGGGCGGCCAGCCACAAAGCCGGGCACGCTCGCCGCAGGCGTCTGCGGCGTGGGTTCGCCGGTATAGAAGTATGCTGCGCGCGAATAGCCAACTCTCGCCGTATTCAGCAGACGGGTAGAAAACACGTGCGTCTCCTCTGCGCTGAGCACCTGCTCACGCAGACTCTCCAGATCGGTGCTGTACAGGTTGCTGGCCGTGGGGGTTACGTCCGCGCTGTCATCGATCGTGTACACCGTCGTGGCTGTATCCGCGCTACCCAGCGAGCGATCCAGCCGGATCGTGCCAAAGTCGTCGCGAATCGTCTGCAGGGGGCTGTTGAAGGCCTGGGCGATGCCGCCGTAGTCGGTTCCGGCGGCGCTCTGCGTGGGCCACAGCGCCAGCAGCGGCTTCACAGCAGGAGCCACGCCCACGCTCACCAGTCCCGAAGCTGGGCAGGGACTGGGCGCCGGCGTTACCAGCTTGCAGGGGAGTAGCCCATTGCGCGCGTTGGTGTCCGGAACCAGGTCGACGCCCGTTTGATGCAGATGCTGGTTGAAGCCCTCAAAGTTCCCAAAAGCGAATGTTTTGTCCCGCTGGATTGGTCCACCCAGCGATGCACCGTACTGGTTGCGCTGGAACGGCGGCACGGCACCTCGCGCAAAGTAGTTTGGCGCATCCAGCGCGCCGTTGCGCACAAACTCGTATGCCGAGCCGTGCAGTTGATTCGTTCCGCCCTGGGTCACAATCAGCACCTGCGCTCCGGGCCGCTTGCCATACTCCGCGCTGTAGGCGTCGCGCAGCACATTGAACTCGCGCACCGCGTCTACGCCCAGCAACTGTCCGCTGGCGCCGCCGGGCTGCATGTTGTTCTCGGCTGCTCCGGTAAACTCCACCCCGTTGAGCAGAAACAGGTTCTGCTGCGGCCGATTGCCCGAGACGGCAAAGTCGTTGCCTACGGTGGAATTCGAGACGCCTATGCCGCCCACCTTTTCGGCGGTAAAGTTCACTACACCCGGATTCAGCGTCATCAGCAGGTCAAAGCTGCGCCCATTCAGCGGCAGATCTTTCACCTGGCGCTCGCTGACCAGCCCGGAGATGTCTGCTGTGGTCAGGTTGACCGCGGCGGCATCCGCATGCACCATCACCTTTTGCGCCACGGTGCTTATCTTCAATTTCAGGTTGACAGCGGCATCCTGCGCTACCGCGAGGTGGATCCCGGTCTGAGCGGCTTCCGCAAAGCCCTTACGATCGGCAATCGCCGCATAATTTCCCACAGGAAGCGCGGCCACCTGGTAATACCCTGCGCCATCGGTGATGGTTGCACGCGTCGACCCGGTGTTCTGGTTACGGACCAGGATTCGCACCCCGGCCAGCGCCGCACCGCTCGCATCCGTTACCTCGCCGGAGAGGCTTGAGGCGGTTTGCGCCTGCGCGCCGCAGACCATGGTCCATGCCAGAGCCAGATATCCTGCAAACCGCAGGCCGCAACGACCGTAGTTTGCCGCTTCTGCGAGACCAACACTCTTCATCCAGATATCCATCCCGGAGCGCGACGGGGAAGCCGCACTGCATTTCTTTGATCCATCATCCATCGAATCAATACGAATCAATGTAAATAATGAGTATAAAACAAGTCGTTTAACGCTAAAAATAGGTCATAGATGGCATACGGAGATTGAATCCGGAACACGTGCGCGCGTCTCTGCGTATCTTTCTGCGGACACCGGAATATGCCGGTCCGCCGGTTGTGTGTTCCACCAGCCTGCGCTTCTGGCGCACAATGGAGAGCGGGGCGTTGGAGGCGCACCGCGCAAGACCAGACGTGCCGATCTTTCCGCTAGGAAGGCGGCTCGCCTGCTCAGGTACCGGATGAAGCCTGCCGCAGGAGGTTTGGAACCGAATTATCCCGAGGTCCCGAAGCATGAAGCAGTTTGACTCCTTCCGGCTTGACGCCAGCAACGGTTGTCTTTGGCGCGGCACGGTGCAGATCGATCTACCCCCAAAGCCTTTCGCCGTTCTTTGCTATCTGGTGGACAATCCTGGCCGCCTGATCACCCATGACGAACTACTGGACGCCTTGTGGCCTGACACCTTTGTTCAGCCGCAGGTGCTGCGCACCTACATGCTTGAGCTGCGCAAGGTGCTGGGCGATGATGCAGGGCAGCCCCGCTTCATTCAGACCCTGCCCAAGCGGGGCTATCGCTTTGTTGCTCCGGTGACCGGGACCGGGGATCCGAACTCGACCTTCACTTCGGTTCGCGAGACGGACCCAACGCCCGTTGCGCCATCCGCCCTGGTGGGCCGCGATGGTGAACTGGCGCGCCTGCATCGTGAGGCCCAGCGTGCCTTTGCCGGGGAGCGCCGCGCCGTCTTTATTACCGGGGAAGCGGGCATTGGCAAGACCGCGCTGGCTGCGGGTTTCTGCCAGCAACTGCAGGGCAGTCAAGCGATCCTGCAGGCCCGCGGCCAGTGCATCCAGGGCATCGGTTCCACGGAGGAGTACTACCCCGTGATGGAGGCTCTGGGGCAGCTTTGCGCCTCACCGGATGGCGACCGTGTCTGTTCGGTATTGGCCAGGATGGCGCCCGCCTGGCTTGCCCGCCTGGGCCGCTCACACGAGATTTGCGATGTACCCGCCAGTTCCACGCAGGAGCGCAAATTAGGCGATCTTTGCCGGGCTCTGGAAGAGCTGGCTTCGGCTTCGCCAGTCTGCCTGTTCTTCGAGGATCTGCACTGGGCGGATGAGTCCACCATCAACCTCATCGCCGCGCTGGTCCGCCGCCAGACTCCAGCCAAGCTCCTGTTGCTGGCTACATGCCGTCCACGCGGCGCGGGCAACTGCGCGGAGCGGCTCAGCCATGACCTGCGCGTCCGCAAGCTCTGCGCAGAGGTGGCACTGTCGCCTCTTGCCGCCGCTGGGGTAGATGCGCTCCTGGCCCATGAATTGCGGCAGCCGGATCTACCCGCGGGGCTTGGCGAGTTTGTCTATCGCCAGTCCGAGGGCAATCCGCTTTTTGTCATCGCTATCCTCGAGCACCTGCTGGCCAAGGGCTTTCTGGTGCGCGCGGCTGCGGAGAGCGAGGCCGGCTGGCGGCTCTCCGCAGCGCAACCCCTGAGCGAGGCCGGTGTTCCGACGGAACTGGCGCAGCTGGTCGAGCTGGAGATTGAGAGCCTCAGTCCTGCCGATCAGCGCGTTCTGGAGGCAGCCAGCCTGATGCAGGTTGCCTTTCCAGCCTGGGCCGTAGCCGCAGCGCTGCAAATGGATGTGGCTGAGGCCGAAGAGGCCTGCGATCGTCTTGCGCGCCAGGTCTACTTTGTGGAGCGCGCGGGTCAGGACGAGCTGCCGGACGGCACCTTCTCAGCCTTTTACGCATTTGTTCACGGCCTCTATCGCGAAGTGCTGTACCTGCGTCAGGCACCCGCGCGGCGCGCTCAACGCCACATCCGCGTTGCCGAGCAACTGGACCGGCTCTTTGCGGGCCACTCCTCTGATGTGGGGCGCGAGATTGCCCAGCACTACGAGGCGGCGGGCAGTTGGCAGGGAGCCTCGGCCGCACTGCATGCGGCTGCCTACCAGGCACAGCAGCGTCAGGCCTTCGCGGAGGCTGCGGATCTGCTGGAACACGCCGTCAGGATTGTTGAGCGCCTGGCCGGGGACGAGCACCATGCCGTCTCCGCCGGTCTGCGCAATGAACTGGAGCAGGTACGCGCCGCCATTCCCGCAGTTTCTTAGTGAAGGGAATTTCTTCTGCGAAAACTTGACGATTTCTCGACGGGGTTTTGACAACTTAATTTTTGCTTGCCGGTAAGTTGGGTTTCAGACAGGAGGTTTCACCCATGCTTACCACGCTCCGCACACACGTTCTGGCTTCCGCAGCTTTCCTGGCAATGGCTGTCGCCGCTCAAAGCGCAATGGCTGCAGCCACGGTCAATGTCCCGTTCAACTTCATGGTGGGCAACACTGTCTGCCCGGCGGGCCAGTACATGATCCGGCATGATCATGCGGGCCGCACGGTCACTCTGGCAGGAAAGGCGCAGGGTTTCCTCTGGTTCGCGCATCCGGGGAATTCCACAGCCGATGAGCGCAGTGTCGTTCTCAGCTTTGACAAGCTGGGCACCATGCGCGCTCTGCGCACGGTACAGTATGGTTCGCAGGTAACCCAGCGGCTGGATGGCAAATATGCACACGCGCGGCTGGAGTCCGAGCAAATTGTTGCCGGCCAGTAACAGGTTTTCGAGCTGGTCCTGTTCTCCTCCAAGGCAGGACCTTCACGGCGAGAGTGCTTCATCCGGCGCTCTCGCCGTTTTCATTGGCGGGGATCAGCCCAGAGGCCAGGGATCGCGCAGCAGGGAACTCAGGCTGAGGTCGTTGCCGTAGCGCTCCACCTCAACCTGGGCCATGCGAAGAGCCTCGGTCATTCCGCGAAACGCAGGCACTGCATCTGAACCCATGATCTGCGGCGAGACGAAGAAGTGCACTCGATCCACAAAGCCCCCTGCCAGCAGCGCCGTATTCAGCCGCGTTCCCGTCTCGGTGAGCAGCATCAGCACGCCCTCCTGGCCCAGCTTGTCCAGCACCTTGCCGATGGGTACGCGTCTGGCCTCCGCGGGTAATGTCTCCACCTGCACGCCCCGGCTGCGCAGCGCGGCAATCCGCTCTTGATCGCTGGAGACGGTAAACAGCACCACATCGTCGGCTGCCGTCTTCACCAGTTTGCAGTCGAGTGGCATACGCAGTGCGGAGTCCAGCACGATGCGCAACAGCGGCCTTCTGCGCCGCATGCCGCTGCGGTCAGTCAGCAACGGATCGTCGGCCAGCACGGTATCCACACCCACCATGGCGGCATCAGCCTGCCAGCGCAAAGTCTGCACTGCGGCCCGCGCTTCCTCGCAGGTGATCCAGTAGGGTTCGCCTGGGGCATGCTTGCCGGCCTGCGGCGCAATCCGCCCGTCCAGCGTCATGGCCACCTTCATCAGAACGAAGGGCCGCTGGTGCTGAATCCAGCGGGCAAATCCCTCATTGAGCCGCCGGGCTTCGGATTGACAGACACCGACGGATGTCTCCAGCCCGGCATCGCGCAGGCGTCTCATACCCCCGCCAGCCACTGCGGGATTTGGATCAATGGTGGCCGCCACCACGCGCCCCAGACCGGCGGCGATCAGCGCTTCGCTGCAGGGGCCGGTACGTCCGGTGTGGTTGCAGGGCTCAAGCGTGACGTAGGCTGTGCCGCCCTTCAGGCGCTCACCGGCGTGCTCTTTGGCTATGCGCAGCGCGGCTACTTCGGCATGGTCGCGCAAGGCATACTCGTGCCAGCCCTCGCCGACAACCTGCCCCGCGCGATCCAGAATCACGCAGCCTACGGCAGGGTTAGGCGAGGAGACTCCGATGCCGCGCCGCGCCAGCTCCAGCGCGCGCCGCATCCAGAGAACGTCTTGGTCCTGCGTATTCATTCCTGCATTCGTTATTGCAAACTCTCGCTAACGTGCTTACTGGCTGATTTCCTACGCCACCAGCGAATCCACAAACGCCTCGGCGTCAAACTCCAGCAGGTCGTTCATCTGCTCGCCGACACCGACGAAGCGTACCGGAAGATTCAGCTCACGGGCGATGGCTACGGCGATGCCACCCTTGGCGGTGCCATCCAGCTTGGTGAGCACGATGCCGGTGACGCCCGCCGCCTGGGTAAACTGGCGCGCCTGCTGCAGGCCGTTCTGGCCGGTGGTGGCGTCCATAGTCAGCAACACTTCATGCGGTGCGCCGGGGACCAGCCGCGCCGCCGTCCGCCGCATCTTGTCCAACTCGTCCATCAGGCCGGTCTTGGTGTGCAGGCGACCCGCCGTGTCCACGTACAGATCCTCAATGCCGCGCGCCTTGGCCATGGCCACCGCGTCATAGAGCACGGCAGCCGGGTCACCGCCCTGCCGGGTCTTCACCATCTCCACGCCTGACCGGCCAGCCCAGACCTCAAGCTGTTCGATGGCCGCCGCGCGGAATGTGTCGGCCGCGCAGAGCAGCACGCTGCGTCCCTGCGCCCGGCTCCACGCCGCCAGCTTGCCACTGCTGGTGGTTTTGCCGGTGCCGTTGACGCCCACCAGGAAGGTTACCCTGGGCGGCATCTGTGGAGCAGCCGGAGCGCCTTGTGGGGCACGAAGGATAGCCACAAGCTGTTCCTTCAAAAGTGCGCGCAGCTCTGAGCCGCCCTCGATTGCCTGCCGCCTGGCTCGCTCCCGCAGCGCATCCAGGATCGCTGTGGTCGTCTGCACGCCCAGATCGCTGGTCAGCAGCGCCGATTCCAGTTCCTCCAGGTCACGTTCGTCTACGGAGCGGGTCAGGGCGGCGAGGCCCTCCATCTTGTCGGAGAGCGAGGTGCGTGTCCGCGACACAGCCTGCTTCATGCGTTCAAGCAGGCCCAGTTTGCGCTCCTCTACCGGAGCCTCACCCGAATCGGTGACGTTCGCTGCGGGCTCTGTCTGCGATTCTGTCTTTTTGCCGCCAAAAAATCTCATGGTGTTCTATCCAAACTTCAGTCTATAGTGGCTTCCCGATGGGGTCAGACTCCTGCGCCCCGGCATAGACCGTCCGCGATGATCCCGTTGAGCCTGCAATCCCGGCACCCTGGCCCCCTCCTCGCGCCATTTACCCAGGTTTTCTGGAATATCCCGCTTAATCTCCCATATTCTTGATCTTAGGCTGTTTTTGCTGGTGCAAGACAGGACATGCTCCCGCGCGTGATGGGGAGTTGAGAAGCCGTCCGTAACAGTCCGGCCAGAGACGACAACGCAGGCTGCCCTGTGCACCTGCCAGCAAGCCAGGATCATCCAAAAGACAATGACCCAGATTCATCGCCATCCGCTGCAGAAGATTCTTGAGAGCCGCATCGCTATTATCGACGGCGCCATGGGCACCACCATCCGCACCTACGGCATGACCGAGGCGGATATTCGCGGTCAGCGTTTTAAAGACGCCACCAAGGATCTGCTCAACAACGGCGACCTCTTTTCGCTGACGCAGCCAGAGATGATCTGCGACATTCATCGGCGCTTTCTTGAGGCCGGCGCCGACATCATCGAAACGAACACCTTTGGCTCCACCAGCATCTCGCAGAGCGAATTCTTTGTCGAAGATCCGCGCGAGCACGGCGGCCGTAAAGATCCTGCCTTTTATCAGAAGATCCTCGAGGACAAGTTTCTCAGCGGCTTAGCCTGGGAGATCAACGAGCAGTCTGCCCGGCAGTGCCGCGAGTGGGCTGACCGTGTTGCCAATGCGACCGGCCGGCCACGCTTCGTCGCCGGATCCATTGGCCCGCTCACGGTTTCGCTCTCCAACTCGCCGGATGCCGAGGACCCGGGCTTCCGCGTGATCACCTTCGACCAAGTGAAGCAGGCTTACAAGGAACAGGTGCGTGCGCTCATCGCCGGAGGCTCTGACCTGCTGCTGGTGGAAACCATCTTTGACTCACTTAACGCCAAAGCCGCGCTGGTGGCGATTCGCGAGGTCTACGAGGAAGATGGACTGACGGCGCGCAACCGCGAACTGCCCATCATGAT
>DAIDGZ010000137.1 GCA_027452125.1 Acidobacteriaceae bacterium
GGCGGTGGAGATGACCTTGGCGAAGACGGCGCCGAGGAGCAGAGCACCCATGAGCGCGGGCAGGCCGTGGCGCGCGGTGTAGGGGATGATTTCGCGGGGGGCGTGGGCGACTTCGCCGGCGGGATAGAGGGCGCGGCCGAAGACGGCGATGGCGATGATGAGGGTTTCCAGGATGATGGTGCCGACGGTCCACCCGACGACGGAGAGGCGGGCGTCCTTCTCACTGCGCGCGGAGAAGAACTTCTGGTACATGACTTGGTTGCCGAGCATGAGCAGGAGGGTGGGGACGAGGAACTCCATGGCGCGGATGAAGCCCATGCTGGTGGACTCGCGGATGCCGGTGGGGCTGAGCTGGTAGTTGCCGAAGAGCTGGAAGTACTGAGGCGGGAGGGCGGCGTGGAGGCCAGCCCAGCAGCCGGCTTTGAGGTAAAGCATGGGTCCGGCGAGGATGCAGATGACGGTGACAAGCGAGCCGATAGCCACATCCATATAGGCGACGGAGGACATGCCGGCCATGGCGGTGGTGACGATGACGAAGGCGGCGATGATGAAGGTGCCGAGGTTGGAGCTGACGACGTTGGGGAAGATGAGGTGGAGCACGTCACCGCCGCCGCGGAACTGGTAGCTGGTGATGGCGGTGAAGGCGAAGAGGATGGCAATGGTGCCGAGCACGCGGGCGGCCTGGTTGTAGCGGACTTCAAGGAGGTCAGGCAGGGTGAACTGGGCGAACTTGCGGGCGCGGGGGGCGATGAAGTAGATGAGCACGAGGCCGAGCCAGCCGCCGGCCGGCTGCCAGAGCGCGGCAAAGCCGTTCCTGTAGGCGTTCTCAGCCCCGGCAAAGAGCGAACCGGCGCCGATCCAGGAGGTGAGCAGGGTGAGGACGAGCACGACGGCGGGAAGCGACCGGCCGGCGACGAGGTAGTCGGCCTTGGTTTTGACGCGGAAGGTGCGCTGGAGGGCAACCCCGAGCAGGGCTACGACGATGACAGCCAGAACAAGTGCGTAGAGTTGGGGCATTCGGGAATCCTTGCCGCGCGAGTGCAGTTCCCTGAAGTGTAATGGATGGGAATTGGGGGAGGCGAGGAGTTGGCAACCCCCGCCTTTGTCCGGCTTGCGCAGGGAAAAGGCGGGGGCTGCGGGTGGGGTGGCGGCAGGCTAGATGCTGATGCCGACCTTGTAGCGGGGCCAGAGCGGGCGCTCGGCGCCGTGATCGACGATGGGCTCGCCGTCACACTCGACCTCAATGACGGTGGCTGGCTGGTCGGGGGCCTGGACGGGCAGGCCGGTCAACTGGAGGCTGAACTCATCCTGCCTGAACTTGAGGGGCTGTCCGGTCTTGAGCAGTTTGGCGGAGAGCACTTTGGGCTTGAGTCCGCCGATGGCGATGACGGCCTCGGGCTGGTAGAAGCTGAGCCATTCGGCCGCCGGGGTGTGGCCCGGCCAGAACTTCTGGTGGACGTAGAGCGTGTTGCCGCGGCGAGTGTAGTTGGCGTTGACGTTGCCGCCGGCGTTGCAGCGCTCGGTTCCGTAGAAGGCCTTGCCGTTGGTTTCGAGCCACTGGCCGACTTCCTCGAGGATGGCCACGGTCTGCGGGGGGATAGAGCCGTCGGGCTCGGGGCCGATGTTGAGGAGGTAGTTGCCGCCGCCCTTGGCGACGGTGGCCAGGTTGTCCACGATGACCTTGGGGGTCTTCCAGGCGTCGTCGCCGCGGTTGAAGCCCCAGCTGTCGTTGAGGGTCATGCAGGTCTCCCAGGCGCGGCCGACTTCGGAGGCCTGGATGTGCTGCTCGGGCGTGGAGAAGTCGCCTTCGAGCCTGTTGCGGTTGTTGACGATGATGTCGGGTTGTAGCTCGAAGACCATCTGGTTCATTTTTTCGGATTCCCAGCCCTTGGCATCGAGTGGCCAGGCGACGTCGTACCACAGGACATCGATCTTGCCGTAGTTGGTGAGGAGCTCGCGGATGAGGCCGTGGGTGTAGTCGACGAAGCGGCGGCGGGCAGCCTCGTCGGTGGCGCACTTTGCGCCGTCGGGGTGGTGCCAGTCCATGAGCGAGTAGTAGAAGCCGACGCGCAGGCCTTCGGCGCGGGCAGCTTCCACATATTCGCGGACGAGGTCGCGGCCGGGGCCCTGCTTCACGGCGTTGTAGTCAGTGAGCTTGGTGTCAAAGTTGCAGAAGCCTTCGTGGTGCTTGGTGGTCATCACCATGTACTTCTGTCCGGCCTTTTTGGCCAGGCGGGCCCAGTCGCGGGCGGCGTTGGGCTTGGGCTTGAAGTGTTTGGCGAGAATCTCGTACTGAGGAATGGGAATGCCCTGGAACTCCTTGGCCCACTCGTGCTGACCGATGACGCTGTATAGGCCCCAGTGGATGAACATGCCGAACTTGGCGTCGTGCCACCACTGCATGCGCTGCTGGCGGGTGGCGGCCTGTTTCAGGTCAGTGGGTGAGCTGCCGGGTGCGGCGGTTTGTGCGGCGGGCAGGCCCACGCCTTCCGCTTTGGCGGCGGCGAGCGCCATGGCCCCGGCGGCGCCAAACTGCTTCAGAAATGATCGTCTGGTGCTTTCATTCCAATCCATCTTTCCGTCTCCCTTTGATGCAATTCGCTGCATTTTGAACTTAAATGAACGCGAGAGAACTATAACAGGTGGCGGCTACGATCGTCAGCGTCTGGTGGGTGCGGGACGTTGTGTTTCGCAGTGGCGGATTGCAGGCGGCAGCAGACGCCGCAAGCGATGCGGTTGCACTGTGGAGGCGAGCGGGACGCATGCTGTTCTGTTACCGACAGTGGGTTTATCATTAGTAAGGACGTGAACGTGGTGCGGACCCGTGTGGCCTGCGCCGCCTTTGTGTGTCTTGGGCGAGACCGCTAGCGCGAGGATAGTCCTGAGGCCCGATCTTCCAGAGGAACAAGATGAGAGCAAAGACAGCGGTGGTGCTTGGCGCCCAATGGGGCGACGAGGGCAAAGGCAAAATTGTGGATGTGTTGAGCGAGCGGTTTTCCGCCGTGGCACGCTACGCTGGCGGCCATAATGCCGGCCACACGGTCATCATCGGCGAGCAGAAGTTTGTGCTTCAGCTCATTCCCTGCGGCGTGCTGCGCCCGGGCTGCAAAGGGGTTATCGGCAACGGCGTGGTGCTGGACCCGATCGCCTTTTTGAGCGAAGTGGACCGGCTGCGCCAACTGGGCGTGGCGGTGGATGAGCAGCTGTTTATCTCCAACCGGGCGCAGGTGATCCTGCCCTACCACCGGATGATCGAGCTGGCCGCGGAGTGCGCTCCGGGGCGGCAGAAGATTGGCACGACGAGCAAGGGCATTGGGCCGGCCTACGAGGACAAGATGAAGCGCAGCGGCCTGCGCGTTGTGGACATGCTCAACCCCGATCTGCTGAAGACGCATATTGAGGCGGCCTGTGCGGAGAAGAATGCGATCGCGCATGCTCTGTTCGGCACCGATCCGCTGGACCCGGCGCAGATGTACGACGAATACGCGGCGGCGGCGGAGAAGATCCGGCACTTTGTCACGGACTCCGGGCGACTGCTGAACGGGATTCTGGCCAAGGGCGGCAGCATCATGTTCGAGGGCGCGCAGGGCACGATGCTGGACATCGACCACGGAACCTACCCGTTTGTGACGTCGTCTTCCGCGACGGCGGGCGGCGCGGCCACCGGCACCGGAGTGGGGCCGACGAGCATCGGCACGGTAATTGCCGTGACCAAGGCCTACGTGACGCGCGTGGGCGAAGGGCCGTTCCCCACCGAGATTCACGACGCCGTGGGGGAGACGCTGCGGGCGCGCGGCCACGAGTATGGCGCGGTAACCGGGCGGCCGCGGCGTTGCGGCTGGCTGGACATGCCGCTGCTGCGCTACAGCAACCAGGTGAATGGCGCGGAGTGGCTGGTGATCACCAAGATGGACGTGCTGGACGAACTGGCTGAGATTCCCATCTGCGTGGGCTACGAGATTGACGGCAAGGTGACGGACGAGGTGCCGGCCGATGTGCGCGGACTGGAGTCGATCAAGCCGCGCTACACCACGCTCAAGGGCTGGCGCACTTCCACCGAGGGGATTACCGAGTTCGACAAGCTGCCCAAAGAGGCGCAGGAGTATCTGCGCTTCCAGGAGCGGGAGAGCGGAGCGCGCATTGGCATGGTCTCCACGGGACCGGATCGCAACCAGACGATGATCCTGCCGGAGTTCGCCGCGGCTCTCGACCAGATGAAGGCGTAGCACACAGAGAAGAGTCAGGGAGCGGCGCGTTGCGCGCGGCTGCCTGCAAGGATGCCGAACAACTATGGTGAGCTTTAATGTTCGTTTGAAATTTGCTGCGGAAGATCGCCAGCAAATGGCCGAGGTTCTCCGTCAGCTGGCTGAAGCGTCTCGCCTGGAGCCGGGCTGCGTCAGCTATGTTCCCCACCACCTGGAGGATGATCCGGACACGGTGGTGATCTACGAACAGTATGTGGACCAGAAGGCGCTGGCGGCGCATCGCGAGTCAGAACACTTCAAGAAGTATGCGGTTGGCGAACTGTACCAGAAGATGCGCGAGCGCAGCGTAGAAAATCTGGTTGCCCTGGCCTGATGATGCCGAGCTGACCGCGTTGCCGGGTGCGGCATGGATGCTCTTAGCGGAGCAGGTTCAGCGAGCCGTGCCGGCATGCGCATCCTTCGCTGAGCACACGCCTGCTTTTTGTCCCCACCTTAATTACTTGCCTGTTCATGGTCGCCGCGGTCGATTTGCGTGGCCTTGCGCTTAGGTCGCGCGCGGCTTTAGGCATCGGCGTGGCGCTGCGGGGTTGCGGGCCGGGTCTTGCCGACATCTCCAGGATCGGGCCGCGGCGGCAGAGCCTGCGAGGCATGGGTGATCACGATGTCCACGCTGCGCTGAATATCGGGCGTGGTGGCCAGATAGACCGCCTTGGTATAACTCTTGCCGTCATACTGCACACTTACGGTGCAGGCGCCGGACGCAAGCTGGCGGAAGAGATAACGGCCGTGCGCATCGGTGTGCATGCTTTTGCCGGACTGGGTGATGGTGACCAGGGCGCCGGCGAGCGGGGTGGCTTTTCCCGTGGTGGGGTCGTAGAGGCGTACCTGCCCTGAGACGCTGCGCTGCGCCTGAATGCGGAACTCGAAGTGCCCAGCCTTTTGCGCGGAGACGGGCACGGTCTGATCATCAAGATCGGCCGCGGAGTAGCCCGGCGGCAGGCTGGAGAAGTCCGGATGGATGGTGTAGGCGCCGTCCGGCAGGCCGTCGACCTCGATATTGCCATCGCCATCGGTGCTGGCCTCACGCTGGATGCCGCCTCCACTGATCTGCAAGGAGACGGCCATGCCTTCACCCGCATCATTCACGAAGCTGCCGAACAGGCGTCCCTTGGCAAAGCTCAGGCCGAAGTCAGCGGCGCCGCCGGTGGTGACGGACTTAGGCGAGCTGCTGGTGTAATAAAAGGCCTGGGCACTGCGATAGTCCGCCTCGACGCGGTGGATGCCCCAGGGAACTCCGCGAAAGACGTAGTAGCCATTCCTGTCGGTGTGCGTGGAGCGGCGTCCATCGAGATACACCAGCACATCGGCCAGCGGGCGGTCGCCGGCTGCATAGTTCTGCTGGAAGTTTTTGTCGACGAAGACATGCCCGTCAATTTTTCCGCGGCGTCCGGGGACCAGCCAGCGCGGCACGGAGTTGAGCTGATGCTGGAAGGAGACCTGCTCGACGGGCTGCATGCTGCTTTGCCCGCCGGTGCTGCTGCGATAGAGGGAGAAGCCGGCGTTGAGCAGGTTGCTGCTGCCGTACTTGCGGGTCCAGATGACGCCTCCCGTAACCATGCGCATGCTGGCCAACTGGCCGCCCGAGCTTGTGTTGACGAGCGAGGTGAAGGAGAGATGGCCCGCCTTCTCGCTGGACCAGTCGATGGTTGCGCCGTATTGCTGGCGGCGCGCGACCACGCCCACGGTCAACGGCGCGATATAGCCCTGTGCGGTGAGCACCGAGGTGTCGCGCACCAGTTGACTCATCTGCGCAGGGGAGAGGGCGGCTGCCGTCTCATGGCGCAGCAGATCACGCAGATCCGTCTGCGCGCTAACGACCGGAGCAAAGACAGGTGTTTCGGTTTGCGAGTCGTAGAAGCCGGAGATACTGACATGCCGGGCCGAGCCCTGCACGCTGTACTGGAAGTTGTTGCTGCCCGGCGTCGTACCGCTGTTGCGCAACTGCTGGTATTGAAACGAGCCGCCAAAATGCTTCCACAGCAACTGCGGGCCGAGCAGGTATCCCTGGCTGCGCACGGAAGGCGCCGACGGCAGGATGGCGACAAAGCGGGATGCGGTGAATCCGGCATTGAAGCCGAGGTGCGGCGTAACCCAATAGGTCTGATTCAGCGTGGTGCTATCGACCTGCTGCCGCTCAGTGCTGAGGTTGATGGCGGTATCACTGGCAAAGGCCTGAAGCTGCAGACGCCTGCCCACTTTGTAGTGCCAGTTGAGGTTGGCGGTGCGTCCGTGCAGCATGTTGATGGAGAGCGAGGCTACTTTGGGCGACTGGTAGTGGAAGTCGGCGTGCAACTGCTGGCGGACGGTGTCGTGGTCGAAGTTGCCGGCCAGGGCGAGGCCATTGCCAATGCCGACCTCGGCGGAGTAGTGCAGGCCCTCTCCCTTGCCAAATTGATAGAGCAGGGTGCCGATGCCGCCGGTGGTGGCATTGGTGTTCACGCTGGTGTCTGTCTTGAAGTAGTAGAAGTTGCCTTCCAGCCGGGCATGCGCGTTGAGCTTGAAGTGCCGGGAGATGCCGGCCACTTCATAGCGATTGGAGGGGAGCAGGAAGTCCTGAAATTCGGTGATGGAGGTGACGCCGGCGTGGAACTCCCAGGGCCCTTTTTCCACATGCAGGCCGCGCAGCAGAATGCCGGACATGGTCAGGTCGGAGTTGTTCATCATCTTGTCGACCAGGGTGATGCGGCGGCCGGGCGTGGAGATCTCATAGGAGAGCATGGGGAAGCCAATCGGCTCCTGGCCTCCGGCGGGAAACAGGTTGGTGTTCATCACCTCGACGTGAATTGTGCGGTCGCCCTGCAGCTGGGTTACGTTCTGCACGTTAGTGATCTGGTTGGGGCTGTTGTTGTAGCGAAACTCATACTCGCCGGACTCGACGGTCTGCTCGCCCGCCTGGAAGTCCTGATTTTGTAGAGCGCGGAGTTTCCTGTTTTCGGGAACGGTGACGCTGATGGTGTGGGTTCCCTGCACCGTGACCAGCACCACGGTGGCGGTGCCGGGCATTTTGCCGACGAGCTGAAAGCCGCCGGCGACGGCAGCCGCGTCCACGGTGTTGCTGTCCATGGAGTAGGCGGCGGTGACTCCGGGCCGCGTAAAGAAGGCCGAGTGTCCTACCTCGACAATCAAGGACGTGGTCTGCTGAACCTGCGCCATGACACAGGTGAGCGCAGCGGCGCAGAAGAGCAGGAGCAGGCCGATGCGGTTCATTTCACCATGAAGTCAGTCTGCTGAGATTCCGTTTTGTCCTGATATTGGAAGGTGCAGAGCACGTGATAGCTGCCGGGCTTGAGCTGATCAGAGAACTCGGCGTGATAGGCCAGTTTTTCGCCGGGGAGCAGGCGCTGGATGCCGAAGGCTGCCTTGCCCACAAGCCGGTTCTGCGCGTTGAGGATGGCGGCCACGCCCTTGGGGATGATGGGCTCCGCGCCGGTGTTCTGCAGAGTCTGATCGAAGCTGAGGTTGGTGGTATCGGTGGGCAGATTGACGTGAATCGGATCGGCCTGGATGGCCACACTTTTGCTGAGATTGAAGGTGAGCAGCGTGCCCATGGAGGCGACAAGGCCGACGTGACCGGACTCCGCATGCAGACCATTGGTGGCGCGAAAGATGGCCGCGATGGCGCGGATGTCTGTGTGCGGCGGGATGGTAACTGTGACTTCAACGGAGGCGCTGGAGTTGGGAGGCGCCACGATCTCACGGGGAGAGAATACGGCGGTGGCGGCGATGCTGTTCTGCATGGCGCCGGCCGGCATAAAGACGCGCTTGCCATCGCGCACCACAATGTCCTGGGCCACCATCTGAAAGTCGAAGACGTTGGAGGTCTGGTTGTTGATGGTGAGCCGCTGCGTCAAGCTCTGGCCAAAGGTTCCCTGCGCCATGATCACGGCTGGGGTCAGCGACAGGGAGGCCTGCGCTCGAGCGGACGGCGCGACACACTGCATGCCCGCCAGTACGGCGACGAGTGAAGCTGCGCGAAGCAATGCCGATCTGTAGATTCCTGTCTGATTGATCATCTGGCTTGACGCTCCATCCGGGGAAGTTGAAAAGGCATCAGTTTCTGACGACTTGCATGGAAATGACGGTCTGCAATTGCGCTTGCTTGTCGGTTGTGTTGGAGGGAACCCGGATCTTCAACTGATGGCGGGTTACGATGCCAATCTGGGTTTGCGCGTTGACGCAGACCGGCTGCAAGGTCAGGGGAACATTGTCGAACAAGATGCGGTAGGGCTGGACGGGTTGATCCAGCCACACCTTGAGGGATGCTGTGCCACTGCTGCCCAACTGGCTTTTGCCGATGCGCACGCCGAGCAGAGTGGCCACGGTGAATCCATGCGCCTGGCGCTCAATCTGCACGCCGTGGGCGTTTGCCGGGCCGCTGTAAGAGACCGCACCGAGATTCAACACACCCACCGAATTGGCCCCGGAGATTCTGGGGCCATCCGTGAGGGGCAGAAACTCCACGGAGAGTTCTCCATCGGTTTGCAGGTTCATTCTGCCGTGCTGCGGCTGCGCCATGCGCAAGGGCAGGCTGTGGACACTGCCCAGGCGCGATCCGCACCATGAGGGCATGGCGCTGAGCAGCAAGGTCGCGGTCAGAAGCAGATATCGGCAAGACCCCATGGAGAACCATCCGCGTGCTAGTTGGCTGTGGCGACGAAGTTGATGGTGTCACTCAGTCCGGTGTTGTTGCCGGTGGCAGTGGGGATGCCCAGGTACACCGGGAGGGTGTTGCCGCCGCTGCCGTAGGCGCCAGAGCTAGTGATGGTGGTGGGCGTGCCGCTGCTGGTGGAGAGGGCACCGCTGCTGCCCACGGCCAGCACTTCGCCGTTGCTTGGGGCGGAGGCGTAGGCGGTCAGCGTGAAGTTGGAGCTGCTGCCGTCAGCCTGGTTGACCACCAGAGAGATGGGCGTGCTGGCGACAAAGCAGTTGGAGCAGAGCGTGCTCGTGGTGCTGATGGTTACATTGCTGGGCGCGGTGCCGTACGCGGAGAGGCTGCCAAAGGCCAGTGTGGCGGCGTTGGTGTTGGCGCCGGTCAGCGTGACGCCGCCCGAGCCGGTGTTAAACAGCAGTTGGATGGAGCTGGTAACCGTCGCGGTCACGGTGAGGGTGCCGGTGGCGGAAGGGTTGGCAGCCGCCAGGGCCTGTGTGGCGGTGAGCGGCAGGAGAAGTGCGGCACAGGCGAGCAGCCAATACCGGGAGATCAACTTCGTTTGCATGTGCATGACGATTTCCTTTCATTCTGGGGGAGGCTGAGGCTAATTCGCCGTGGCCACAAAGTCGATGGTGGAGGTTAATTGCGTGCCGGTCGTGGGTCCGCCGGAGCCGGAGGCCGCGGTGGAGACGATGGCACTCAAGGTGTGCGAGATGTTGCTGCCGTAACCCTGACTTGCCTGAATGGTTTGGCTGGTGGTGGTCAACGTCACCGAATCGAGCTGCAAGGTGACGCCTGTGGGGGCCGCGCTGGCCAGCGATGCGGAGAGCGTGTAACTGGTGCTGGTAAGGCCGTTGGCCTGCACGTTGATATCGAAAGGCGTGGACACCGTGAAGCTGGAGGCGCCATTGGTGCGGGTGACATTCGTGGCCAGGGAGCCATAGGCGCCGACTGTGCCGAAGCCCAACGACGCCGCAGAGGTGCCTGCATTGCCCAGCGTGACTCCAGAGGGATCAGAGTAGAGAACCATCTGCAGGCCTGAGCCGTTTTGCAGGAGAACCGTCAACGAGCCGCTTGCGGAGGGATGGCTTTGTGCGCTTGCCAGCGCCGCGCCGGCTGCGGCAAGCGCCAAGAGCATCGCGAATCGGATTGTGCGCATCGTGGAAGTCTTCATCAGTTTGCCGTCGCGGTTAAGTTGATGGTGGTGCCGATGTTGCCCGTTGCGGCAGTATTCGCAACGGTGACCTGCAGGTACATTGCGTAGTTGGAGCCATACGAGCCCGCGGTCGTCAGCGAGGTGGAAGCCGTGGTCAACGTTGCGCTGTTGATGGCCCAGGTGACACCGGTTGGGGGAGCTGTACCGAGAGATGCCGTTAGACTGTAGTTGCTGCTGGTGAGGTTGGATTGCGTGACCAGCGCATAGATGTTGTTGGAGAGTGTGTAGTTCGGCCCTTGCTTCGAGAAGGATACGCAGCTCTGGTTGTCGCCAGCGATGGAGGCGATGCCGAAGTTCACCGAGGCGGTGCTGGTGTTGGCTCCGGTGATGGAGCAGGTTCCCTGGGTGCCGGCGCCGGCGACATTCACAAACTCAAGGCTGATGCTGGACTGCACGGTCATGGAGACCACCAGCGAACTGCTGGTGGTCGTCTGCGCGTGGCTGAGCGCGGCGAACGCGCCGAGAGCCAGCCAGACCAGTGCGTGTTGTACTTTCAGTCGCATCATCCGGGGAGACAACTTTCTGAGTGCGTATGCCTGGCTCCGGCGCTTGCCCGGCTGCCAGATGTGCAGCGTGTCTGCTTGGTGTCTTACCGCTGCGTGTCTGCGCGCGCATGTTCCTGCCTGGAAACGGCTGTGCATTCCAGGAAATCCCTTTGCCGGGCAGCGGTGGGTGTTTCATTCAGCGCATGCCCATGGCGAATTTCTTATCGAGTACAAAAACAAATGAAGACGCGAGTAGGACTTTCCAGGCTGACTCATGCCGCAACGGAACGAGGTTCCGGGGGAAGAGGCATGAATCGCTGCGGAGGTCCCCAAAAAATAACAAGCCTGCCGCAGAAAAATTTCGTGCTGAAGAATAGGACAATCACGATGGATCGTCGAAGCCAACAGTAACTATTACCCGAGCACCGCCGGAATAGCACTTTTGGGGGAGCGGGACGAGTATCCGCGAAAAAGCAAAGCCGCATACGGGGAGAATTGAAAACATTCGGATAGGAAATAAGCAGGTATAAGTCGTTGTTTTTAATCTATATAAATTAGAAGTGGGTTAAATGTTGTTTCAGTCAAAAACGAAGCAGGCCCGTAGCCGGCTTCCGAGAAGGTCAATTTTTAACACAGCAGAGCTTGCCCAACGCACTCTCTGGTTCATTTTGGTAACCGCATTGATGGTTACTTTCAACCGTGGCGTTCCTGGTGATGCGGTCTGGTTTGGGTCTGCCTGGGCGCCGGTATAGGCTGGGGAAGATGAAGCGCTCCGTCTTTCCCGCGCAATCGAGCATTGCCCTCACGCAGGTGACCGAGTGGAATGCGGGGCACGTGCATCGGGTGGACGATGCGCTGGCGGTGGAGGAGCCGCTGGAGATTCGCATTGCTTCTCAGCCGTTTACCGTGACCATGCGTACCCCGGGGCATGACCGCGAGCTGGCCGCGGGACTGCTTTTGAGCGAAGGACTGATTGACGAAGCCGCGCAGTTGCTGGCCCTGGAGGAGATTTCCGGAAGCAAGGGCAGGCCGGGCAACGCAGTCGATGTGCAACTGAGCGAGGAGGCGCATGACGCGGAGAGCGTGCGGCGTGCCTTGCCCGTCAGTTCCGGTTGCGGTCTTTGCGGCCGGGCCTCGATAGAGGCTATCCGGCGGCGCGGCCTGCGTGCACCCAATCCTGACCTGCGCATCGATCCGGAGTTGCTGTGCAGCTTGCCGGAGCGGCTGCGCGCGCAACAGCAGGTGTTTAGCCGGACCGGCGGACTGCATGCCGCGGCGCTGTTCAATGCGGCCGGCGAACTGCTGGTGGTGCGCGAGGATATTGGGCGGCACAATGCGGTGGACAAGGTGATTGGCTGGGCCCTGCTGGAGGGGCGGCTGCCGCTCAGCCAGCATGTGCTGACCGTGAGCGGGCGCGGCGGCTTCGAGATCGCGCAGAAGGCACTGGCGGCGGGCATTCCGGTGCTGGCATCGGTTTCCGCGCCCTCCAGCCTGGCCGTGCAACTGGCCCGCGAACTGGGACTGACGCTGGTGGGCTTTGTGCGGGGCAGGCGCTTTGTGATCTATGCTGGCGCAGACCGCTGCCTAGCAACCTGAAGACCGCGGAGCGTCATCCAACTGCGAAGAACGCGCGAGCGCGGTGCGCAATTTTTTGATCCGGTTGCAGCGATTCATCCGCATTTCTTCTCTACCGTTTGCTGTGTGTGCCAAGTTGCAGTGATCTTTCATCGAGGTCTCATCCCTATGCCGCAGATCACCCTGAATGGAAAGACGCACTCCTATACGGCGGGCGAGCGCCTGCTGGACGTGATCAACCGCAGCGGTGTTCCGGTTCCGCAGGTGTGCTATCACCCTCAGCTGGGTCCCATCCAGACCTGCGACACCTGCATGGTGGAGGTGAACGGCGAGCTGGTGCGCGCTTGTGGCACAGCGGCTGCGGCGGGCATGACGGTGCAGAGCGCGTCGCCCCGCGCGGACGCCGCGCAGCGCGAGGCCTTCGATCGCATCCTGGGGAACCATCTGCTCTATTGCACGGTGTGCGACAACAACAACGGCAACTGTACGGTACACAACACGACGAGGCAACTGGCGGTGGAGCATCAGAGTATGCCCTACACGCCCAAGCCGTATGCCGTGGATATGTCGAACCCGTTCTACCGCTATGATCCTGACCAGTGCATTCTGTGCGGGCGGTGCGTGCAGGCGTGCCAGAGCGTGCAGGTGAATGAGACGCTGAGCATCCGCTGGGAGGATGAGCATCCGCGGGTGCTGTGGGACGGCGGCGCGCCGATTGGCGAGTCGAGCTGTGTTTCCTGTGGCCACTGTGTGACGGTGTGTCCGTGCAACGCGCTGATGGAGAAATCGATGCTGGGCGAGGCCGGCTACTTCAGCGCGCTGCCTGCTCCGGCACTGAAGTCCATGATCGACGTGGTCAAGGGCGTGGAACCGGAGATTGGGTATGGTTCGATTCTGCAGCTCTCTGAGATTGAGGCGGCCATGCGGGAGTCGCGCATCCGCAAGACCAAGACGGTGTGCACCTACTGCGGCGTTGGCTGCAGCTTCGATATCTGGACGCGCGACCGCCACATCCTGAAGGTGGAACCGGCCGAGGGGCCGGCCAACGGCATCTCCACCTGCGTCAAGGGGAAGTTTGGCTGGGGCTATGTAAACAGCCCGGACCGCCTGACCACGCCGCTGATTCGCGAGGGCGAGCGCTTTCGCGAGGCCACGTGGGACGAGGCGCTGGATCGGATCGCGGAGCGTTTTTCCCAGATCAAAAACAGCGCAGGACCGGATGCTCTGGCGTTTATCTCTTCGTCGAAGTGCACCAATGAAGAGAGCTATCTGATGCAGAAGCTGGCGCGCGCCGTCATCGGCACCAATAACATGGACAACTGTTCGCGGTATTGCCAGGCGCCGGCCACGGTGGGCCTGTTCCGCACGGTGGGGTATGGCGGCGATTCTGGGTCCATTGCGGACATTGAGCAGTCGGAGCTGGTGCTGATTGTGGGCAGCAACACGGCGGAGAGCCATCCGGTGCTGGCAACGCGGGTGAAGCGCTCGCACAAAGAGGGCCGGCAGAAGCTGATTGTGGCGGACCTGCGGCGCCATGAGATGGCCGAGCGCGCCGACATTTTTTTCCATCCGCGCCCGGGCACCGATCTGATCTGGCTCTCCGCGGTCACGCGCTACATTCTGGACAACGGCCTGGCGCGGAGGGAGTTTCTGGAGCAGTGGGTGAATGGCGTGGAGGAGTTTCGCAGGAGCCTGGAGCCCTTCACCCTGGAGATGGCGAGCGAGCGCTGCGGGCTGCCGATCGCGACCCTGCGCGAGGTGGCGCAGGCGATTGCAGCTGCGAACAGCATGTGCGTGCTGTGGGCGATGGGCGTGACGCAGCACAGCATGGGCTCCGATACGTCCACGGCCATCTCTAACCTGCTGCTGGTGACGGGCAACTACATGCGGCCAGGGACTGGCGCGTATCCGCTGCGCGGGCACAACAATGTGCAGGGCGCAAGCGATCACGGAGCTATGCCCGACAATCTGCCCGGCTATCAGAAGGTGGCCGACCCCGAGGTGCGGGCCAAGTTTGAGAAGGCGTGGGGCGTGAAGCTGCCCGCGCAGCCGGGGCTGAACAACCACGAGATGATCGATGCCATCTACGAGGGCAAGCTCAAGGGCATGTATTTGTTTGGCGAAGAGATGAGCCTGGTGGACTCCAATGCGAACTTTGTGAGCGAAGGGCTGGCGCGGCTGGAGTTTTTTGTGGTGCAGGACATCTTCTTTACCGAGACGTGCCGGTATGCGGACGTGATCCTGCCTGCCAGCCCGAGCCTGGAGAAGGAGGGCACCTTTACCAGCACGGAGCGGCGCATTCAGCGGCTGTATCAGGTGTTTGAGCCGCTGGGCCAGAGCCAGCCGGACTGGAGGATCATCCAGAGCGTGGCCAACCGGCTGGGCGCGGGCTGGAACTATCAGCATCCCTCGGAGATCTGCGCGGAGATGGCGCAACTGACGCCGCTGATGGCCGGTGTGCGCTATGACCGGCTGGAAGGCTACAACACGTTGCAGTGGCCGGTGGAAGCGGATGGCAGCGATCAACCGCTGCTGTATACGCAGGGCTTCCACACGCCGGATGGCAAGGCGCGACTGGTGCCGCTGGAGTGGTCAGAGCCGAGCGAGCCGCAGGATGCGGAGTACGATCTGCACCTGAACAACGGGCGCCTGCTGGAGCACTTTCACGAAGGCAACATGACGTATCGCACCGAGGGGATTCGCGCGCGGACGCCGTGCACCTTTGTGGAGGTGTCACCGCAACTGGCACAGGAGCGCGGCCTGAAGAGCGGCAGCCTGGTGGAACTCAGCTCGCGCTATGGAACGGTGCGCGTGCAGGCGCTGGTGACGGATCGCGTGGAGGGCAGCGAGCTGTACATGCCGATGAACTCGTCCGATGAGCCGGTGAACCGGCTTACCAGCAGCCATACCGACAAGGCCACGCACACCCCCGCGTACAAGGAAACGTCGGTGCGCATGCAGGTGGTGGAAGCGGACGGGGAAAGCCCGCTGCCGCGGGCCAATCCGCGCTTTGGCCATCCCACGCCGCAGAAGGGCGTGGAGGTGGAGCGCAAGTGGAAGCGCGCCGACTATCGCAAGCCCGGCGACGGGCTGGTGCAGATTCAGAGGCATTGAGCAGCGCTGGATGATCCAGAAAAGGAGAAGAGTCGATGGCACGTCCCATTCCGCTTGAACTGCCGCAGCGCGACCCGCGCCAGGAGCTGCTGACGCGGCTGGAGAGCGCGCCGGCCGCGCATGCCGAGGCGCTGCTGGATGCCTACGAGCTGATCCAGCAACTGCATGAGAAGCACATCTTCGAGACGCTGCGCGGCGTGCTTGGCGCAGGCGACAAGCTGGTGGAGACGGTGACCAGCGCGGCAGAGACGCCGGAGTCGATTCGCGCGCTGCGGAATGCGATGATCCTGGGCAAGATGCTTGGCTCCATCAATCCCGATCTGCTGCAGTGCCTGGCTGTGGCCGTGGGGGAGACGCTGGGCAGCGAGCGCAAGCCGGTGATCGATCCGCCGGGGCTCTTTTCGCTGCTTGCGCAGTTTCGCCAGCCGGAGCTGCGGCGCAGTGTGGCGCTGATCAACCGCTTTCTGGACGTGCTGGGCAATCAGCTCAAGCGGCAGGGAACGGCACAATCCGGATAGAACCGGCAAGGAGAGCCGACCTGCACCCCCTGCTTCATGCGATATAGTCAAAAAGGAATGGCAACCGTGTCCAATCAAGCCGCCTCGCCGCAGAGCTCGCAGCAGGGCTTTGTGTATCTCCCGCTGATCGCCGGATGGCTCGTCCCCGGCGCCGGGCATTTTCTGCTGCGCAAGTGGGGACGTGGCGCGCTGCTGGCCCTCTCCATCGTGAGCATGTTTGCTCTTGGCCTGGCCATGCACGGCAAGCTCTACACCGGCGCGCAGGACATTCTGGACATGCTGGGCATGGTGGGCGACCTGGGGAACGGCCTGCTCTTCTTCCTCAGCCGCATGGCCGGCCTGGGCGCACCGCATGTGCAGACCGCGGTGCAGGACTACGGCACCAAGTTCATCGTGGTGGCCGGGCTGCTGAACGTGATTGCCGCGGTGGATGCGCATAACCTGCGCACGGGGAGGAAACAGTAATGTTTCAGCCTTCCCACTTTACGGCGGTGCTGTTGTTTGCCCTGTTCGCCTCGACGGTCTTCGGCATCACCATGCGCGATACGCCGCAGCGGATGTTCCGCTATGGGCTCTACTGCTTTGCACTGTTTGTGGGCTCGACGATTGTGCTTAGCTGGCTGATGTTCCTGATCGCGCGCTAGACCATACAAATCAACACTCACCAGCGCAGCGGCGTTCTTTGCCATACAGCCGCGTCAAAGACGTGCGTGCCGGCGTAGCCCTCCGAGCGGTACAGATCGATGGCCTGGGTATTGGACTCTGTGACAGTGAGCGAGATGGCCTGCGCATCCTGCTGGAGGAAGCTGGCCGCGGCGAGGGTGAGCAGGGTCCGGGCGAGGCCTTTGCGCCGGTGCGCGGGGTGGACGCAGATCTGCGTGATGTGGCCGCATTGCTGGCTGACGCGGGAACTGAGCACCAGCGCGGCCAACTCACTGCCATGCGGCTCGGTGATCACATACGAGGCCTGCTGCGCAAAGGTTCCGCAACCGGCGTAGCGGACGATGTTGTTCAAGAAACGCAAGGAGCCGTGCACCGTTCGATACTGGTCGTTGATCAGGCTGTCAGGATGATCGCGGTAGGCTTCGGCGATGAGGCGGGCGGCCGGCGTGAGGTCGCCTTCCTGCCAGGGGCGCAGGGTAAGGCCGGCGGGAAGCTGCACCGGCGCATGATGGGCGCGGCCGGCGAGCGGCTGCATCATGTAGAGCCTATGGTAGAGATCGAACTCGGCCTGGCGGAAGAGCTCTGAGTGCAGGCCGGCGGGATGCAGCAGCAACTGCGACTCGATGCGGTCCACCTGGGGCGAGCATTGCAGGGTTTCCAGCAAGTGGGTGAGCAGCTTCTGCTCCATGGCATGGGCTTGCGGGCCGCCGCCGGGCAAGGCGAAGACGTCGCCCACCACGGCCTTGGTTTCTTCATAGACGCAGAAGGTGTAGCCCATGATGTGCCCCTGCTCGAGGGCGGCGTATCCGGGGAGCATGTGGCTGTCCAGGTATTGCTTGAGCAGGCGTACGGAGTTGCGGAAGTCCCAGCTCAGCCGCTCCATCCAGAGCGCGCTTTCGCTTTCCAGCAGCGGCTGCAGAGCTGCTGCGGGAAAGTGGCGAAGGTCGAGGACCTCAATGGAGTCGTCCGCTGTCATCGGTGATCCGTGGGCGGCGCATTTGGCGCCTGTGCCATGCTTGTTGCTGCTCAGCGCCACTTTACCCTAACTTGCGGGCGCCGGCGCGGGTTCTATTTGCTGCTGACCAGATAGACGGCAAGCCCCTGCTCCGGCCAGGTGAAGAGCAGCTCGTAGTGGCGGTCCTCGAGGTACTGTTGCAGGTCGGCCTGGGTGTGCAGGTCCACGCCGCCGCGTCCGGTGACGCGGGCGACCAGCAGGTGCTGCCCGGCGGGCACGCCGTCCTGCTCGTAGTTCACCACGGCGCGGTTGCGGTAGAAGGAGAGTCCATACTCGGTCTCGCGACGGACGCGGAAGACGGCGACGGTCTCATCGGGCGGGGCCATGGCGGCCAGGCGAGTGGCAATGGGGCGGGCCGAGTAGGTGCCGTCGAGCAGCTGAATGACATGCTTGGTGGCGGGGATCTCACCCATGCCAAAGACCGGCCCCACGCCGTAAAGGAACAGCATGAGCACCATCAGCACGGAGGTGGTGGCGAGGCGCAGCCGGGCCACGCCGAAGGCATTGGTGACCACCAGGATAAGCAGCGAGGCGCCGAGCGCGGCCAGAGCCGCTGCCACAATGGCCCGGGCGGGCGGCCAGGCGCGCCCATGGGCGACAAACCAGGGAATCAGCAGCGTGGTCATGGTCATGACGCCGCACAGCACGGCGTGGCCGCCAAGAATCCAGCGATTCAGCCCCGGCTGGCGGCGACGGAAGAGGTAGTCGCCGGTCAGGATGGCAATGGGCGGCAGCGCGGGCAGGATGTAGCCCGGCAGCTTGGACTGCGATAGCGAGAAGAAAACGATGGGAATGAGCGCCCAGAGCACGAGGAATTCCGGGAAGGCGTCGCCGAGGCGGCTGGCGGCGGGTTTCTCACTGCGTGAATGGCGCAGCCGCCACTCTGCCACGGAGGTCTGCGCCCCGTCGATCAGCGCGCGGATGGCGATCACCGTCCAGGGCATCATGGCCAGGATGACCACGACCAGGTAGTACCAGAAGGGCTGTTCGTGCTGGAAGCGGTTGGTGGCAAAGCGCTCCAGGTTGTGTTGCAGGAAGAACTCGCGGAAGAAGGTCGGGTTCTGATGCTGCACGGCAATGAACCAGGGCAGCACCATGGCGAAGTAGAGCAGCATGCCCGGCCACCAGAAGGACTTGCCGATGATGTGCCACTCGCGGCGGAGGAAGGCGAAGGCAACCACGATCAACAGGGCCAGGAAGGGGGCCACGGGCCCTTTGGCCAGCGTGGCGAGGCCGGTGAAGAAGTAGATGTCATAGAGCCAGAACTTGGAGCCGGTCTCGTACCAGGCGTACCAGCCGAGCAGGCCGATAGCGAGCGGTGCGGCCAGCTGCATGTCAGTGGAAGCGCCGCGGGCGAAGCCGATGATGCCGATGCAGGCCACGGTAATCAGCGCGGCATCCAGATGGCCGCCGGGACGGAACCGACGCATGTGGAGGTAGATAAGCCCGGCCATGATGAAGGCGAAGGTGACGGAGGGCAGCCGGGCGCTCCAGTCGTGGACGCCGAAGTCCTGAAACAGGAACATGGCCCGCCAGTAGTAGAGGGCGGGCTTTTCCAGCCAGGGATGCCCATAGAGGTAGGGGGTGACACAGGCACTCAGGCGCTGCTTGAGGGTGTGCGCGGCATCAAAGCGGGCCAGCATCTCCTGGGCGATCTGCGCGTAGCGAGGCTCGTCGGCACCCACCAGTCCCAGACCGTCGCCGCCCAGGTAGGGGGTGACGCCGTATCCCAGGAAAAAGACGGTAAACGCTAGAAAAACTGCCACTTCGCCGATTGTGGTCCAGCGCGGAAGCCGGGAACGCCAGGTGTTGCGGGGGTTCGGGGCAGAGGATTGCAGAGTAGTTTCCACTTTCAGCATCACTCCAACGGGCAGGGAACGCCTGACTCGCGCGGGCGAACACTCATGAACTTGGACCGGGTCATGGAGGACACGTCCCGACCTGCAGCTATCCCACCGCACCCTGCGGCGGGAGATGCCAGGCTGTACAACTGGCTCAAGGCTAACAGATTTATCCCGATTCTCAAGCCTGTTCGGGGCGGGAAGCGCCGAGCGCCTCGACGGCCTGGCGCAGCTCGCGCAGGATTTCTTCGGTGGCGCGCTCGAGCGGCCCCTCGCGCGTGCAGCCGGCGGCGTTCTCGTGGCCGCCGCCGCCGAGGTGCTCGGCGATGGCCGCGACATCGATATGGCCTTTGCCACGCAGGCTCAGGCGGATGCGGCCCTCGGGAAGCTCGCGGAGGAAGGCCGCGGCCTCTACGCCGTGCACGGCCAGGGCAAAGTTCACGATGCCTTCGCAGTCTTCTTCGCTGGCACCGCTGCGCACCATATCGTCCTGGGTTACCCATAGCCAGGCTAACTGTGCTTCCGTCTTCAGGTTACCGAGCGCAGCGCCGAGGAGCAGCATCTTGGAGAGCGGGGTGGAGAAACAGACCTCGCGGGCGATGGCCACGGCGTTGGCGCCGGCGCGGACCAGGTCGCGCGCCAACTCAAAGGTGGTGTCGGCCAGAGCGCCGTAGCAGAAGCCGCCGGTATCGGTGAGCAGGGTGGTGTAGAGGCAGGTGGCCATGGGCTGCGTGATCTGCGCGCCGGCGGCCAGCGCCAGCCGGTAGACCAGCTCGCCCACGCTGGCGGCACTGCAATCGATCCAGTTGATCTGGGCGAAGTTACGACCGCTTACGTGGTGGTCGATGTTGATCTGGACGAACGCGTCGAGTCCGAGCAGCCGGGTGCGGTCCAGGCCATCGCACTCGAGCAGAATCACAGCGTCATAGGGGCCGTGGACGCGGAGCGCGGTGCGGATCTCCGCGGCGCCGGGCAGGCTGCGATAGAGCGGCGGGACCCGGTCGGCGGTGACCAGATCGGCCTGTTTCCCCATTTGTTTGAGCAGCATGCCCATGGCCAGCATGCTGCCCACCGCATCTCCGTCGGGCCGGGAGTGGGAGCACACCAGAAAGCGCTCGCCGGAGCGGAGGGCATGCAGAATCTGTTCGACGGGATCGGTTGCAGCGTTGGGCTCTTCCGCGTGCCGAGGCTTGCCACCGGCATCCGCGGCGGAGTGCCGGGCGGCGCGCGCGTTCGAGTTCAGGTGGAGGGCATCCATGCGTAGTTACTGCAGCGAGGCCTCTGTTCCCTGTGGGCTGGTGGGGGGATTCATGGACTTTTTCCGCTTGCCGGAGCGGGCCAGAAGCTCGTCGATGCGTGCCTGAAAGCGGCCGGAGCGGTCGGCGATGAAGGTGAGCTCGGGGACGTGGCGGACGCCCATCCGCTCCTTTAACTCAAAGCGGATGTAGCCTTTGGCGGCTTCGAGGCCGGCAATGGTCTCGGTCTCGGCGCGGGCGATGTCGGGGACTGAGGTGTCCATGGCCACGTAGACGCGGGCGGACTTGCCGCCTGGGTTGAGAGCTACTTCGCTCACGTAGCAGAAGCCGATGCGGGGGTCGGAGAGCTCGCCTTCGATCATGGTACCGATCTCGGTGCGCAGGGTCTCGGCCACACGGTCCTGATGGTGCTTACGCGCTCTTTGCTCCATTGTGGGGGCCCTCCTGAGCCGGGGAAAACTAATCAGGATACCAGAGGAAAGAGAAGATGGGGCGGGACGGGAAGGCGGAAATCAGAGGGGGTTTGCAGAGGGGAATTGTAAGAACGGCGCAGGCTGCCAAGGCGCGATAAGGGGCGGCCGCGGAGGATCTAGACGCCGAACTGGCGCAGATGGTGGTCGAGGTGCTTGTAGGTGAGGATGCCCCACTCTTCGGGGGTGAGCGGACCGAAGAAGATGTGGGGATGAGTGGTGCAAGCGCCGGGACCTGCGGCGGCCATGCGGTCAATGGCGGCGCAGAGCCGGTCTCGCTCGGTGTCAAAGTCGCGTTCGTCCGTGACGATCAGGCACTGGGCGGTTGCCACGTTGCGGCGCATCGGTTCGTGATCGCGGAAAGCGACGGACTTGACCAGGGGGCCAAGAATGCGTCCGATGAGCAGGCGCGGCGGACGGAGTTCGCCGGTGACGGTGGCAATGCCGAGCGTGCAATGCGCCAGTGCCTGGGCGGGATTCATGCTGCCCCACTGGCGCGGGCTGCCTGGGTGTAGCCGCTGCAAGCGCTGCTTGATCTCATCCACCTGTGCAGGACTAAACAGAGTTCGCACGGGACTGCTCCTTATGCCTGTGCGGCGCGTATGAGGCTGGCGATATCGAGCTTCTTCATGCCCATCATGGCCTGCATGGCTTTCGGATTGCAGACCAATTCGCCGATGCGCGCGGGGACGATCTGCCAGGAGAGGCCAAACTTGTCTACGAGCCAGCCGCACTGAATCTCCATGCCGCCTTTGGCGAGCCGCTCCCAGTAGTAGTCGATGGCATCCTGATCTTCGCAGTGCACGACGAAGGAGACGGCGGGGGTGAACTTGTAGTGGGGACCGCCGTTGAGCGCGGTGAAGCGCGTGCCATCCAACTCGAAGGCGATGGTGAGCACCTGCCCGGCGGCTGCCCCGGGGGTATCACTGGGCGTGCGCAACACGGAGAGGCGGCGGGAGTTCTTGAAGACGCTCAGGTAGAAATCAACAGCCTCTTCGGCATTACCGTCGAACCAGAGAAACGGGGTAATGCGCGGGGAGTGTTCCAGGGCGCTCATGGGACCTCCGGGGATGGATTGGGCTGGGCCGTCAGCGCTTGCAGGCCGGGGGGAATGCCAGCGACAAGAATAGGAGTACCATGAATCACTTGCAACATGCAAGCGAAATGCCTAATATCCAGTATGAGGGAGTATGGCGGGGAAAGAGGGAAAGACACCCCGATCCGGGTGCCCGGTGAGCGTTTCGCTGGAGATCTTTGGCGATCGCTGGTCGCTGTTGATTGTGCGCGACATGATGGTGCGCGGCTACCGGACGTTTCGTGAGTTTCAGAACGCGGGCGAGGGGATTGCGACCAATATTCTGGCAGACCGGCTGCGCAAGCTGGGCGAGGCGGGGATTCTGACCACCGAGCCAGCCGAAGAGGACGGTCGCAGCATCCACTATCGGCTGACGGAGAAAGGGATCGCGCTGGCGCCGGTGCTGCTGGAACTGCTGATCTGGGCGGCGCATCACGAGGAGACGGGCGCACCGTGCGCGGTGATTGAGCAGATGGAGCAGAACCGCGCCGCGGTGCTGTCCGAGACCTACCGCCGCTGGAAAGAGCGTGATCCACGGCCGATTCTGCCGCCGTTCCAGCGGCAAGACAAGCCAACAACAGAAAAATCCCGGAAAGGAAACGACACGCGATGAAGTTGAGCACCTATCTGAACTTTCCCGGCACATGCGCCGAGGCGCTGGAGTTTTACGCGAAGCATCTTGGAGCCAAGGTAGTCGTCAAGTTTGGCTTTGACACGATGCCGGAGCCGAGGAACATTCCCCGGGGCCTGGAGAACGGCGTGCTGCATGCGCGCTTTGAGTTGGGTGGAACGGTTGTGATGGCCAGCGACGGTCCTGCGGAACTTGTGCAGCCGATGCGCAGCGCCTACCTGAGCCTGAGCGTGGAGAGTTCGGCGGAGGCGGAGCGGATCTACGAGTCGCTGAAGGAGGGTGGCGAAGTATTCATGCCCCTGGAGGAGACCTTCTTTGCGCACCGGTTTGCGCAACTGCGCGACAAATTTGGCGTGAACTGGATGATTCTGCACGAGCGGGCACCGGCGCAGGGCTGAAATTCGCATGGAGGGGCGCGGGGGAACTCCTGAGGAAGAAAAGTCCGGGGAGCTATTCCCAACCCAGCCGCGCATGCTGTACAAAGAACAGGCTACTCCGCCATCCCCATCAGGAGCGCCTGCATGCTCATCTTCGCCGCCATAGTTGCCATCTTTGTGTATGGCATGATCGCCGCCATGCTCGGCACGATTCTTCCCGAGCTGTCGGAGCGCTTTCATCTGACGCCGAGCCAGAACGGCGCCATTGCGTTTGCCCAGGCTGTGGGGTTGATGCTGGCTTCCGTGGGCGTGGGTCCGCTGCTGGACGCGCAGGGCGACAAGGTGGGCCTGTTGCTGGGGCTTGGCCTTATCGCACTGGCGCTGTTTGCCCTGCCCCGTGCGGGCGGGTTTCGCTCCATTGCCGCGCTGCTGTTTGTGCTGGGCATGGGCGGAGGCATCGTGGTTACCGGCGCGAATGCGCTGGTCAGCGCGGTGAGCCAGGATCATCGCGCCACGGCTCTGAACCTGGTGAATCTCTTCTTTGGGCTGGGCGGCCTGGCCACGCCGTTCATCGCCGCCAACCTCTTCAAGAAAAACTGGCTGCGCCTGTGCCTGACCGTGGCTACGCTGACCGTGGGCGCGCTGGCAGTGAGCGCCGTGACGCAGATGCCGGCGCCGACGGGGCATGCCGGCTTGCAACTGGCGCATGCCGGCGCTGTGCTGGGGCGTCCGCTGCTGTTTCTGCTTGGGCTGTTTCTCTTCCTGTACATCTCGTGTGAGGTGGGGGTGTGGAACTGGCTGCCGCGCCATCTGATCGCGCAGGGTATCCCGGAGTCGCGCGCGCTGAACATCCTTTCGCTGGGTTTTGCGCTGGGGCTGCTGCTGGGCCGGGTGGGCGTGTCACCTATCCTCATCCACGTGGATGCGGTGCGGGTGACGCTGGCGTCGTCGCTGGCCATGGCGGTGACAACGTTTTTCATGTTGCGGGTACGCAATCCACTGGCTGCGGCGGCGATGGTTTTTCTTGCCGGCATCGCCATGGCTCCGGTGTTTCCGACAACGCTGGCCATTGTGGGCACGGCATTTCCGCAGATGAGCGCCACGGCGATCGGCTTTGCCATCACCTGCGGCTGGGCCGGGCTGGCGGTGAGCTCGCGGGTGATTGGCTGGCTGGCCGGGCCAGACCCGGCGCGGCTGAAGAACGCGCTGCTGCTGATTCCCGCCGCGGCGGTTCTGATGGCCGGGCTGGATGTGGTGATTGGGAATATGCTGCGCTGAGAGCGGCCTTCCACCTTGCGGAGCATCGAGGGGTGGCATGCCCTGGCCCGGTAAAATCCTCTGGTGAGCCTTACTTTTGAGATCAGTGCGGAGACGGCCGCGGGCGGGCGCCGGGCGGAGCTTCATCTACCCCACCAGACGGTGCAGACGCCGGTATTCATGCCGGTGGGCACGCAGGGGACGGTGAAGGCCGTCGCACAAGATGTTTTGGAGGCGCTGGGCGCCGAGATCATCCTGGGCAACACGTATCACCTGTATCTGCGGCCGGGGCATGCGTCAATCCGGCGGATGGGCGGGCTGCATCGCTTCATCAGCTGGCGGCGCGCGATGCTGACGGACTCCGGCGGCTTCCAGGTCTTCAGCCTGAATGCACTGCGCAAGGTGACGGACGACGGGGTGCGCTTTCGCTCGCACCTGGACGGGAGCAGCCACATGTTCACGCCCGAGCACTCGATGGATGTGCAGATTGCGCTGGGCGCGGATATCGCCATGGCTTTTGACGAGTGCACGGAGTATCCCGCCGACCGCAAGCGGGCCGAGGAGAGCCTGCGGCTGACCATGGCCTGGGCGCGGCGCTCACTGGAGCATCACCGGGCGCATCGCCACGAGGTTCCGTGGAACGGTGCGCGCGGCGAGGCAACGCAGAATCTTTTTGGCATTGTGCAGGGCGGCATGTACACCGACCTGCGGCGGCAGTGCGCCGAGCAACTGGTGGAGATGGACTTTGACGGCTACGCGATTCGCGGGCTGAGCGTGGGCGAGCCGCGGGACCTGACGCAGGAGATGATTGCCGAGGTGCTGCCGCTGCTGCCGAAAGACAAGCCGCGCTACGTGATGGGCGTGGGCTATCCCGACGAGATTGAGCAGTATGCGCGGATGGGCGTGGACATGATGGACTGCGTGCTACCCACGCGGGCGGCGCGTCACGGACTGCTCTTCACCAGCCAGGGGCGGGTGAACATCAAGAACAAGCAGTATGCCGAGGACGAGAATCCGCCTGATCCGGAGTGCGGGTGCCCGGTGTGCCGGCGTTACTCACGGGCCTATCTGCGGCACCTGATGCAGGCGGGCGAGGCGCTCTCTGGCACGCTGAACACCATCCACAATCTGGCGTACTACCTGGGCATCATGGAGCGGGTGCGGGGCAGCCTGGCCTCAGGCGGCTAGCTTGCGGCCGAGGCGGCGAGCGCGCTTGCGGGCGCGGTTGGGCAGCGGCTGATGCGGCTCCATGGCGGCCAGGCCGATCCACAGGCGGCCCACCGGGTGCGCGCCGAGCAGATCGGCGGTCATGCGCAGAGCCTTGCTTGCGCCTGTGGCCACTGGAATCATGAATCCGGGCATGGCCGAGGTGGCCACAAAGACAGCCTTGCGCCGGCGGGTCTTCATGCGCGCCACCGGGGCTTTACGGCCCCAGGGCCAGTAGCCGAAGCCGACCAGGCGCTCCATGAAGCGGCGAAAGATGGCGGTGACATCGCCGCAGTTGACGGGAGTGCCGAGGACGATGGCGTCGGCGGCTTCGATCTCCTCAAGGATGGGCTCAAGACCGTCGTGCTGCACACAGCGGCCGCGCTCGGCGCCGGCCTGCTGCATGCACTCACGGCAGTTGGTACAGAACTCAATGGGATGCTCGGTGAGGTAGATGGTATGCGTCTCCGCGCCACTCTCGCGCGCGGCCTCCAGCACGGCCTCTACGGCTGCGCCGCTCATGCCGCTCTTACGGTAGGTGCCCACAATGGCCACAACTTTCCTGCGCATGGCTGCCCCTCCACGTTGTGACTACAGCGTAGCGCGGAATCGTATTTTGCGCTGTGACGGCGGGCGCACCCGGGCAATTCACGGGCGGAAACAGGCTGCGACGGCGAACGGGGGCGCGGCTCCATTAGACTGAGAGGCGATGAGCGATGTGCGGAGATGGATGGGAGCGATGTGGGCCGGCGGGCTGGCATGCGCGCTGGCGGGCTGCGGGATGCCGGGCGCGCCGCAGCCACCGTCCCTGAATCTGCCCATGCCGGTGGAGAATTTGACCGCCGTGCGCGCGGGAGACCAGGTGACGCTGGCGTGGACCATGCCCACCCGGACCACCGACAAGTTGCTGCTGAAGGACGCGGTTTCCGTGCGGGTGTGCCGGGAGGCGGAGGGAGCGAAGCAGTGCTTGGATACGGGGCTGGTGGCACCGGGCGCGTCCGGGCACACTGTGGATGCGCTGCCCGCGGCGCTGGCCACAGGGACGCCGCGGCCGCTCGCGTATGTTGTGGAATTGCAGAACAGCAAAGGGCGCTCGGCGGGCCCGTCGAATGCGGCAACGGTGCTGGCCGGGGCTGCTCCGGCGGGCGTTGACGGCCTGACGGCCGAGGTGCGCAAGGATGGCGTGGTGCTGCGCTGGACGCCGGTGGCGGGCGCGGCAGGACTGGTGCGGCTGCAGCGGAAGCTGGTGGCGCAGGCAGCTACGAAGAAGTCGAAGGGGCAGCAGGATGCACTGGCAGCGCCGCCGGAGCCGGCGCTGGAGAATCTGCTGGTGGAGACGGGGCCGCAGGACGGGCGGGCGCTGGACAAGACCGCACAGTTTGGCGAGACCTATGTCTACCAGGCTCAGCGCGTGGCCCGCGTAGAGGCAGGCGGCAAACAACTGGAACTGGATGGAGCGTGGTCGTCGCCGTTGACGGTGCTGGTGCGGGATGTGTTTCCGCCGGCGGTTCCGGCCGGGCTGGCCGCAGTGGCTGTGGCCGGTGAGGCCAGCGGCGGCGCGGGCATCGACCTGAACTGGCAGCCGGATGGCGATGAGGACCTGGCGGGATACGTGGTGTACCGGCGCGAGACTGGCGGCGCCTGGCAGCGCATCAGCGGCGCCAAGCCGGTGGCCGTGCCCGCCTATCATGACGGGACGGCGCAGGCCGGACACACCTATGCGTATGCGGTGACGGCGGTGGGCCAGAACGGGCAGGAGAGCGCGCGTTCCGCCGCGGCGCAGGAGACCATGCCGCAGCAGTAAGCGAGGAATAAGGGGAGGAAGCAGGGATGAAGTATTGCCGATTTTTGCTGGATGAGCAGGCGCACTACGGGACGGTGGAGGAACGCGGCGGCGAGTTGTGGATCACCGGGCCCGCGCCGGCGCCAGAAGAGGACCTGGCCTACCGGCTGGCTATGGGGCAGGCGCAGGCACAGAGCTTTGAGCCGATGCCGCTGAACTGCGCGCGGCTGCTGCCCCCGGTGACGCCGCAGAAGATCATCTGTGTGGGGCGCAACTATCGCGACCATGTGAAGGAACTGGGCAATGAGATGCCGGCGGAGCCGCTGCTGTTTCTGAAGCCGCCCTCGTGCCTGCTGGAGCCGGGCGGAACGGTGCGGCTGCCGAGAGCCTCAGAGCGCGTGGACTTTGAGGGCGAGCTGGCAGTGGTGATTGGGCGGCGGGCCAAGAACCTGAAGCCGGAGGAGTGGCGCACGGCGGTACGCGGCTACACGCTGGCCAACGACATCTCAGCACGGGACCTGCAGAAGAAGGACCTGCAGTGGGCGCGGGCCAAGGGCTGGGACACGTTTGGGCCGGTGGGTCCGATTGTGAGCGACGAGGTGAACCCGGAGGCCGGGCTGACCATTGAGACACGTCTGAATGGGGAGGTGCGGCAGCATGCCTCGACGGATGACTTCATCTTCAACCTGCCGACGCTGCTGGCGTACATCTCAGCCAGCTTCACGCTGGAGCCGGGAGACCTGATTCTGACCGGTACGCCTTCCGGCGTGGCACCGCTGGAGGCGGGAGATCGCGTGGAAGTGGAGATTGCCGGGCTGGGCGTGCTGGTGAATACCGTCGAGGCGGGGAGCCAGGGTAACAGGCCCTAACGAAGGCAGGGCCTGTATGCCTACTGCTGGCTCAGGCCCTGCTCCCGGCTCTTTCTGATCTCTTCCATGACCGACTGGATCAGCTCTTTTGCACCTTCCAGACCACCGAGCACGGCCTGGAGGTCCAGCGCCGGCTTGGAGGGGTTGCGGCTGGATGTGCAGTAGACGCCGTGCTGCCCGACCAGGATCAGGGAGTCGGTGAGCAGGTCCAGCGCTACTGCCAGCCGGCCTCGCTCTAACCCCATCATGAACTCGAACTGCTCCAGTTCCGCCCGCTTTTCGTCAAAGACCTTCATACCTCCAGCCTATCGGAAAAGCGGGCGGGATGACCGTTACACGTTGAGCTTGCGGATATAGTCGGCGTCCACTTTCAGCTCAGCAAAAGGCTCCATGTCGAAGCGCTCCTGCTCCACAAAGAAGTACTTGAGGTGGGTTGCGGCCTTGAAGATGGGCGCGTAGTCGATGTCGCCCTGGCCAAGCGCGGTCATCTTGATGGGGCTGCCGGGGCGCACCACCATGTCCTTGACGTGGATGAGCGGGAAGCGCTCGGGGGTCTTGCTCAGGTAGTCCACCGGGTTATGGCCTGAGGCGTGGACCCAGCCACAATCCATCTCGAAGACCACGAATTTGGGATCGGTCAGGCGCAGCAGCTCGTCGTAGACCACGACGCCGTCCAGGGTTTCAAACTCCGGCGTGTGATTGTGTATGCCAAAGGTCATGCCCGCGGCCTTGATCTTCTCGCCGACCTTGTTGAACTGCTCGGCGCACCAGCGCCAGTCGTCGAGGGTCTTGGGGCCCTTGGCTTCGGGATCGCGGTGCATGTTGCCCGAGGAGGAACACACGATGTACTCCAGGCCCAGGGTTTTGCCGTAGTCGATCCACTGCTCCAACTGCGTTTCCAGTTGCGCGAGGGTGTGGTGGGTGCTCACGCAGCGCAGGCCGGCCTTGTGCATGGCGGCGCGAAACTGCGGCGCGGTGCGGTCGTAGTAGCCCGCCGCTTCCACCGCGCGATAACCAATTTCGTGCAGCTTGCTCAGGGTTCCATCAAAATCCACCGGAAGCTGCTGGCGGACTGAGTAGAGCTGCAATCCCATGGGGACGTGGGGAGGCGCCGCCTCCAGCCGTGCCGTACCCACGCAGGCCGCTGCGGCCAGCGCGCCAGTTGTCTTCAAGAAATCTCTCCGCGAACGCACACCCATCTCTCAACTCTCCTTGGGGAATTTCTC
>DAIDGZ010000138.1 GCA_027452125.1 Acidobacteriaceae bacterium
GTCGGAGGACCGCTAGCGATGCAAAAGATTGTCAAGACCCTCCTCCGCTATCGCGATGTCGTGCTTATTATCTTCTTTGCGGCCATTGCCGTGGGCATCTACGCCTTCACCAAGCTCGACATTGAGGCCTACCCCGACCCCTCGCCGCCTATGGTGGAGTTCATCACGCAGAACCCCTCCTGGTCAGCGGAAGAGATGGAGCAACTCGTAACCAGGCCGCTGGAAACAGGCCTCAACGGCACACCGCAGCTCGATCAGATTCGCTCCATCAGCATCTTCGGCCTCAGCGACGTGAAGATGTACTTCAGCTTCGACAGCAACTACTTTGTCGATCGCCAGGAGGCGCTGAATCGCCTGCAGCAGGTCACCCTGCCGGCCAATTTGCAACCGCAGCTCTCGCCGGAGTCGCCCGTCGGGGAGATCTACCGCTACCAGCTCACCGGACCCGCCTACTCGCTGAATGAGCTGAAGGCTACACAGGACTGGCTCGTCGTTCGTGAAATCAAGCAGGTGCCGGGCGTAATCGATGTGGCTACCTTCGGCGGCACCACTCGCCAGTACCAGGCCGAGGTCGATCCTGCCAGGCTGCTTACCTACGGCGTAACCATGACGCAGGTGGTCAACGCCGTACAGAACAGCAACGCCAACGCAGGCGGCAACTACCTCACCATGGGCAGCCAGAGCGTCAACGTCCGCGGCGTGGGCCTGTTGCACTCCATCGACGATATGCGCAACATCGTCGTTGCCGAGCGCAACGGCGTACCTGTGCTCCTGAGTGACGTAGCTACTGTGCAGGAGGGCTATCAGCCGCGCCTGGGCAAGGTGGGGCGCGACAGCCAGCCGGATATCGTCGAGGGCATCGTGCTGCTCCAGAAGGGTGCGCAGTCGCTGCCCGCGCTTGCCGCCCTGCGCCAGAAGATCAACACTCTGAATCATGGCAATCTTCTACCCCCGGGCATGAAGATCAGCACCATCTACGACCGCACCAATCTCATCAATGTGACCACCTCTACCGTGCGGCACGTAGTCATCATGGGCCTCTCGCTGGTCACGCTGGTGCTCTTTACCATGCTGGGTGACTGGCGCATTACGCTGATTGCCGCTGTCACCATCCCCTTCGCGGTGTTGTTTGCCTTCAGCATGATGGTGCTCACCGGTCAGTCCGCCAACCTCATCTCCATCGGCGCCATCGACTTCGGCATTCTCGTCGATGCCTCTATCGTGGTGCTGGAGAGTGTGCATCGACGCGTCTCCAACCGCGTCGAGGGTGAAGAGGTGGTGGATCTCATTCTGGCGGGCGTCTCCGATGCCGCACGGCCTGTGCTCTTTGCCACGCTCATCATCCTCGTAGCCTTCATTCCGCTCTTCACCATGCAGGGTGTTCCCGGCAAAATCTTCGCGCCCATGTCCGTCACCTATGGTTTCGCGCTCACCGGCGCGCTGATCTTCGCGCTGATCTTTGCTCCCGTACTAGGGTCGCTTGCCGCGCCCACTGACATTCGCCATGAGCCCAGCGAGACCTGGCTCAGCCGTTTCTTCCGCCATCACTACTCCGGCGGCCTCCGCCGCGCGCTGCGTTTCTCGCGCATCTCCTGGGCCATCGCCCTCGTTGCATTGGCTGGGGCCTTTGTGCTCTTCCACTTCGTCGGGGGCGAATTCATGCCCGCCCTGGAAGAAGGCAACCTGTGGATTCGCGCCGACATGCAGCAGGACATTTCGTTCCAGCAGTCGGCCAGGCTGGCTGACGCCATCCGTGCTACTCTGCGCGCCTACCCTGAGGTCACCCAGGTCATCTCGCAGATGGGCCGTCCGGATGACGGCACCGACGTGAGCACGTTCAATAACATTGAGTTTCTTGCCAACCTTAAGCCGACATCCGAATGGCGTCCGCAATTCCACGGCAACAAGGATGAGCTGATTGCCGCCATTCAGCACAGCTTCCGCCAATACCCAGGCATCGACTTCAACTTCTCCCAGAACATTCAGGACAACGTGGAAGAAGCCATGTCCGGCGTCAAGGGTGAGAATTCGCTCAAGCTCTTCGGCACAGACTTTGATGAGCTCACCCGCCTCGCCGATCACATCTCCGGCATCATGAAGTCGGTTCCGGGCATCACGGATGTGGGCGTCTTTGATGTGACTGGCCAGCCGAGCCTTCTGGTCTCCATCGATCGCGCCAGGGCTGCGCGCTACGGCCTGCAACCCCAGGATGTGGACAACGTGGTGCAGGCTGCGGTGGGCGGCGCGCCGGTCACGCAGATCATCGATGGCGAGCGCCGCTTCGACTTCACCGTTCGCTACGCACCCCAATACCGCAGCACCCCGGAGGAGATTGCAAACATCCTGTTGCCCACGCCCGATGGCAATCAGGTGCCGCTTGGCTCCATCGCCGACGTCTCCATCCATAATGGCGCCTTCATGATCTACCACGAAGGCGGCCGCCGCTACATCCCCATCAAGTTCAGTGTGCGCGGGCGCGACCTTGCCAGCGCCATCAACGATCTGCAAGACCGCCTCGCCGATCAGGTCCATCTGCCCACTGGCTACGAGTACACCTGGGCTGGCGAGTTTGACAGCCTGAAGAAAGAGCAGCGCCGCCTCGCTCTTATCGTGCCTGTCAGTCTGGCTGTCATCCTGGTGTTGCTTTATATCCAGTTCCGCACCTGGAATGACGCGCTCATTGTTCTTGGCACGCTGCCCTTTGCCGCGATCGGCGGTGTGCTGGCGCTCTTCATCACCAACACGCCGTTTAGCATCTCCGCGGCTGTCGGCTTTACTTCACTCACGGGTGTGGCCACGCTGGGTGCGGTCGTCTTTCTTTCTGGCATCCGTCGCGCCCAGCAGGAAGACGGCTTTGAGATGGGCCTGCGTAATGGCTGTCTGCATGAGATGCGTCCGGTGGTGATGGCCTGCATGGCTGCCGGAATAGGCCTGCTGCCCGCTGCCGTCTCCAATGGCATCGGCGCTCAGGCGCAGCAGCCTCTGGCCCGTGTCGTGGTTGGCGGCATGATCACCACCGTCTTCGCCATTCTCTTCCTCATGCCGCTTATGGTGGAACGCTTCTCCGCAAGAATGCCGCATGGTTCGTCTGAGCGCGAGCAGAAATAGTTTTTCTCCACTGCCGGCTTCCCATCCTCAATGCGCTTCTGCGCTCTGGATGGGAAGCCGGATGGGAGATCAGGAAGGCGATCTACTTCTTAAGTCGCTGCACAACCGCTTCCACCGCACGCCGCGCCGCGTTCACTGCGCCAGCCATGTATCCCGGCTCGGTGGCGCTGGCTTCGCTGCCACCCAGAGACAATCGCTCCTGCCACACCCCGGTAACCCACGGTTCCGTGGAAGGCTGCGGATGTCCTCCTGCGCTGCGATCATCCGCAGTAGCAGTCAGCGGATCGGCGGCCCAGTCTTTCAGCAGCGTCGCGCGTGGGCGCAGCGCCTCAGCGCCAAAGAGCCGCGCCAGTTGTTCCAGGCAGGCATGGCTAAACGCGGTCTCACCCAGCGACGCCCGCGTATCGGCCCCTACGCTGGGAAAGCCGAACAGTGCAGCCTTGCCGGAGGCGGTAGTGGCATCGTGTATCTCGCCGAGCGGCCCCACAAAGCTCTGTGCTGTACCCGACAACCCGGTCTCACGCCAGAACGGTCGATCATAGAGAGCAAAGAACTTCGCATGCGGCGCCATCCAAGTGGGTGTCTCGCGCCAGCGCTGCACCGTAGCGGCGTCCAGCAAGGGAGAGAAGCCGATCTGTGCCAGTAGTCGCGGCGGTGCTGCGGCGATCACCTGTTCTGCTGCAAGGCTCTCCTCCGAACCATCGGCGCGTGCGATCGTCAGCGTGATCCCCGTGGCGGTCAAGGTCATCTGCTGCACGCGGGTCGCCTGCAGGATGTTTGCGCTGGGTAAATCTCTGGCCACAGCTGTCACCAGCGCGGTGGTGCCGCCCACCAGGCGCATGGATTGTGGCTCCTGCTGCGTGGCCTGGTAACGCCAGGGCGTCTCGCGCGACATCCGCTCAAAGAGCACGTCCCCGTCGTTGTGCTGGGCAAAGGTATCCAGTTCCAGTTCGCGCACCAACTCTGCCAACTCCGGCTGCATCTGCGGCCAGAACCATGACGGCCCCAGATCAAAGCCATCGTCTGACAGGATGTGGCTTTCATTCGTGGTCAGAATGCGGCCCCCCAGCCGTTCCCGCGCTTCAATCACTCTGAAGTCGATATCCGCCGCGTGCAGCAGCCAGCCCGCATACAAGCCGGCCAGCCCGCCTCCTATAACCGCTACACAGGTCTGCATCTTTCTCTAATCCTTAGCTGTTTCAACAGCCAGCTATAGCTTTATTCTCCCAGAACGCCCCAGTCTCCCCGCCAGACCGTGTTGCGCTATCGACGCAGTGTCGCACTATGATTTATCCGCTCAACGGCGAAGGTATTTTTCACAGTCCTGTTACCGTCCGTTTACCTGTTCTGCACATTCCGTGCGCAATATCGAGCTAGTAAAGGGCGGACGGTCGCCGCGAGCACGCGCTGCATGAGGCATTAGCGTGCGCGATATCTAACGTTTCAGATTTTGTGGCAATTCATTGAGTAATCGATTCCAGCTTCACTCTTCCCGTCTGTTCCCGTATCTATCTCTCGCGATTCTCATGACGCGAGTGCAGTGTTCATCTCAAGGAGAAGTCATGACGGAACGTCTATCCCTGCATCGCAAGTGCGCCAGCATCGCGATTGCATTCTTGCTTAGTCTTCTACTCGTCAATAGCGCCGGAGCGCAAAAGCAGACAGGCTCAATCTCCGGCACGCTGGTGGACTCTGCCGGCTCTGTTTTGCGCGGAGCGCAGGTGTCCATTCCCGCGAAGGGTATGCTCGTCTCCACTGACCAGCAGGGCCGCTTCTATTTCAGCGGATTGCAGCCCGGCAGCTACACCGTTGCCGTCAGCTATATCGGATTTGACAAGCTGAAGAAGACCATCACTGTGAATCCGGGAATGGCGACTTCTGTGAGTCTGCAACTCGCGGTGGCGTCGCAGAAGCAGAGCGTATTAGTGACCGCGGGAAGCGCCTCCGCCGAGGTGGAAGCGGTCAACGAAGAGCGCGCAGCCGACAACCTGATCCAGGTAATGCCCACCAAGACCATCACCAGCCTGCCCGACCGTAACCTCGGTGATGCCATCGGCCGTATGGCCAGCGTTGCTCTGACGCGCAACGAGGGGCAGGACAATTTTGTGGCGGTACGCGGTACAGAGCCACGACTCAACAACACCACCGTTGATGGCTTCAATATGCCTTCGCAGGATCCCGGTATCCGCGAGTTCGATTTCTTCTCTGTGCCCACGGGGATCGTAGACTCGATCAAGGTGAGCAAGACCCTCTCGGCCAACATGGATGGCGATGGCATCGGCGGTTCCATCAACCTCATCACCAAGACCGCAAGCGACAAGCCGACCTATCAGATCACCGCGCTCGGTGGCTACACGCCCATTGAAAACGGGCGTCCGAACGCACAGATCTATGGCACCTGGGGCCAGCGCTTCGGCGCCGGCAAAAAGCTGGGCTTCATCATCGGCGCAGAGTATGACTTTGACGGCACTGGCATCAACGACGTGGAGCCGACGCCGGACCAGGCGACGCTATCGAATGGCCAGAATGTAGTGTGGGATGACTCCATGGATATCCGCACCTACATGTTTCATCGTCCCCGCTGGGGTCTGGGTGGCAGCTTTGACTATCGCATCAAGCCCGGCTCCACCATCTTCCTCCGCTATCTGTATACCTACACCCGCGACAGCGGCGACAAATCCGTTTACTCGCTGAACGACAACACGCCGGGCGTGCAGTTGCTGGTCCCCGGCAACACCGGCTGCAGCGGCGCCACGGCCAACGGCACCACCACCGGGCCCTGCAACACGCCGCCACGTTACTACAATCAGGCGGAAAATGCCCGCATCTATTCAGGAAGTATTCAGCTCAGCGGCATGCACGTGCTCACCAACACCTGGTACTCATGGAGCGCCGCGATCGGAACCGGCTATTTCGGAGACAATCCCTTCGAGTCGGGCAACTTCACAAACATCTCCACGACCAGCGCCTGCCGGTTCAATCAGAGCGGAACCACAAACTACCACCTGCCGCAGTGGGCCCCCGCGTGCTTCGACGAGATCAACGCGCCTCAGAATTATGTCTTTACTGGAACGCGTCGCCAGCCGGGTCACGAAGAGCAGATCAATATTGGCCTTCAGGGTTCGGGAGCCTTCCGCTGGAGCGTAGGCGGCCATTCTTCCACATTCGAGTACGGCGCCAAGTTCCGCAGCATGCACAAGTACAACAACCAGTACAACACCTACTACAACTATGCCGGCGCCGGGGCAGGCGTCCCCATGAGCACCTTCCCCAATCAACTCAAGCAGCCGAACTACTACAACGGCTCCTACAAAGACGGCTACAACGTGTGGTTTGGTGCCGTGCAAAACTACGTGGACCAGCACCCCACCCAGTTCACTTTTGACAACAGCGACAAGGGCGTGGACTCGTCAAACTACGGGTTGGTGGAGCACATACCCGCCTTCTACGTAATGAACACGACCGACTTCTCCAACCGCATCCGCCTGGTGCTGGGACTGCGCGCCGAGATCACCACGGAGAACGTGCACAACCTGGCATTCGATCCTAACGGCAACGCCACTCCTAATAAGTTCTCCGGCTCCTACTACAACCTGCTGCCCAGCGTCTCGCTGCGCATGCCCGCGGGGCCCGGCAGTTACCTCCGCGCCATCTACGCTCGCGGCGTCTCCCGTCCTGAAGAGGCGGAACTCGCGGAAGATGTGAGCTGGGGCATCGGCGGCAACGGCGCGTACAAGTACACCGTCGCCTTTGGCAACCCGAACCTGAAGGCGGAGACCGGCGACGACATCGACTTCCTCTACGAACACTACTTCAAAACCTTCGGCGTGTTGTCCGGTGGGTATTTCTTTAAACACCTTGCCTCGCCGCCGGTCAGCACACAGAAGATTCTCAACAACTACCTGCCGCCGGGCGCTCCGGCCTCCGACCAGGGCACCTATCTGGCCACCTATTACATCAACGCCGGCAGCGCGTGGATCAGCGGCATTGAGCTCCAGTATCTTCAGCACTGGACCAGCCTGCCCGGCTTCCTCGGTGGCCTGGGCATGAATGCCAACTACAGCTACATCGGCTCGCAGACCAGCGGCATCGCCGGACGCAGCGATAAGCCGCGCCTGCTGCAGAACGCACCCAACATCTTCAACGTCGGCCCCACCTACAACCGCGGACCGCTGGCCATGGAGATGAACATCAACTACAACGGCTCCAGCATCTACCAGTACCAGTACACCGACGGAGCTCCTGGCGGACCGACCGGGCCGCTGGGGGATTACTACAACTACCCCCACACCCAGGTCGACGCGCAGGGCAGCTATCAGCTTCCCCGCGGCTTCAAGTTGCTGGTCTCCGGGCTGAACCTGACCAACGAAGAGTTTGGCTTCTACTACGGCAGCCCGAAATATGACACGCAGCGCGAGTTCTACCATCCCACCTACTCGTTCGGCCTGAGCTGGACGCCGGCGCGGGAGCGGTAGCGCCCACCGCTGCAACCTAGGCTCAACCCCCGGGCGCCCCAGATGCCGAGCCGGCATCTGGGGCGCTTTTCTGGCCGCTTTGGCGCTCGCGTTTTTCCATGGCGTAACCGCCGCTAACTTCTACAGCCATCTGCAGAAACCCCACCCGTTCGCTGCCCCCCGTTCCCCGTTCAGCCCCCGATTCTGCCGCTCGCTGCAGCTTCCTTTCCCGCCCGGGTGGCAGGCAGTAGTCTTGCAATGAGTTTCTGTCTCCGCTGCTGCTTGCAGCGTGCGAGATAAGGGGTTAGCAAGTCCCCATCACCCACGTAACTTGAAGGGAGTCAAGATCTTATGTCCAAAGCAGTCAAGTACGCCGAGAAGGCTGTGGTTTACGCAGCCAAGGGCGCATGGGGCGTCTTCGAGCGGCTGAACCGCATCAGCCCCAATCCCTCTTTCACGCCCAAGTGGAGCGAAAAGCCGCTGCTCAAGAGCTGGCAGAAAGAGAAGCCCCCTCTCGGCTGGCCGCGTACCACCGACTCGCTCTGTCCCAAGTGCGTCCCGGAGATTCGCCAGCAGATTCTGGACGGCAAGCTCCCCCACGAAGTCCTTCTGAATGAGAAGGTTGGCGAGATCAAGGCGCAGATCATCGAGCGTGACGGCAAGATCCTCATGGTCAAGGACTGCCCCAAGCACGGTCACTTCGAGGACGTGATGTCCATCGATGCCGCCTTCTTCAAGCATCTGGAAGAGAGCTTCCCCGGCCGCGACATCCGCGCCCACAATGACGACAAGCTGCACAAGCATGGCACCAGCACCGTGACCCACGGCCGCGGCTCGGTTCTCACCATCGACCTGACCAACCGCTGCAACATGATGTGCGATCCCTGTTTCATGGATGCCAACCAGGTGGGCTTCGTCCACGAACTGACCTGGGACGAGATCAAGACCATGCTCGACAACGCCATCACCATCAAGCCCCGGCGTCAGATGAGCGTGCAGTTCTCCGGCGGTGAGCCGACCCTGAGCCCCTACTTCCTGGACGCCGTTGCCTACGCCCGCAAGGTCGGCTACAACTCGGTGCAGGCAGCCTCCAACGGCATCGAGTTTGCCAAGAGCAAGGAGCTGTGCCGCGCCGCTGCCGAGGCGGGTCTGCGTTATGTCTACCTCCAGTTCGACGGCATCGGTAACGCAGCCAACAGCCACCGCAAGGTGGGCAACCTGTTTGACGTGAAGCTCCAGGCCATCAATAACCTGCACGAAGCCGGCGTGGAGATCGTCCCGGTGACGACCATCATCAACGGCATCAACAACGAGCAGGTCGGCCGCATCATCGAGTTCGCCCTGGACAATCCCAAGAAGATCAGCTTCATCAGCTTCCAGCCGGTCAGCTTCACCGGCCGCGACGAGGACATCACGGATGAGCGCCGCTACGCGCAGCGCTACACCCTGAGCCACATGGCCCACGACATCAAGAACCAGATGGGCTTCGGCGTGCCCGAGCGTGACTGGTTCCCCATCTCCTTCATGAGCACCTTCTCTGACTGGGCTGACCTGATTCACGGGCCCCAGGCCGAGTGGGGCCAGCTCTCCTGCGGCTGCCATCCCAACTGCGGTATCGGCATGGCCATGATGATCGATAAGGAGACCAAGGAAGCCGTGCCCGTCACCGCCTTCCTGAAGATGGATCAGGTGGCCAAGGATCTGGCCAAGGTCAACGACGCAGCCCGTGGCAAGTGGCTCTCCGTCATCGGCTTTGCCCTGGCCCTGCTGCGCAACTACGATCCCTTCCAGGCGCCGACCCACTTCAAGATCACCGACATGATGAAGAAGATGGACAAGACCTTCAACGCCACCGGCAAAAACTACGGATCGGTCAAGGGTGATCGTACCCTCGAAGACATCCAGAAGCGCCGCCAGGATCGTTGGAACTTCCTCTTCATCGCCGGTATGTGGTTCCAGGATCTCTTCAACTACGACTTCCGCCGTACTGAGCAGTGCATCATCCCCTACGCCACGCAGGAAGGCGAGATCAGCTTCTGCGCGTATAACACCGGCATCGGCTGGCGTAACATTATCGAGAAGATGCACATGACGGCCACTCTGACCAAGTGGTATGAGGAGCACGGCCGTCACGAGATCTTCGCCGGCGGCAAGAACGTGGGCATGACGCACGTGGGCCACGAGCTGGTGCTCAACATGGAGCACGTGAACTCCGAGGCCAACCACACGCTGGACGAGCTGGGCATCGCCAAGAATGCCCGCGAAGAGCGTCTGCGTGCCCGTGAAGAGAAGATGAAGCAGGACGCCGAGAATGCCCGCATGGCTAAGCTCTATCGCGAGCACGTGCTCGGCGAGAAGCCGGTGGAGGGCCTGGTCAGCCTGGACTCCATCGCTCCCGCCAAGCCGGTCGCCAAGCAGGAAGGCGAACTGGTCTCCGGTGACTAAGCTTTCATCTCAGACACCAACCAGGCAGGCCGCTCTCTCGCAGAGCGGCCTGTTTCTGTTTGGGCAGAGATGCATTCATCGGCCGGCCACCACAGCATTGTGAAGCCCATGCAGGCAAGGCGCCAATGCCGTCTGCGAAGGTTGACAAGCGGGGTCGGCAGTATGAGAACGTATCAATGTCCGGGCCGCATGGATGTAAGCCAGCAAGCTCGGTTACCCCTCCAATGCACGACAACCTAGCGCGGCGCCGGCCAAGGTGATCAAGATGAAAAAATCTGTTGTGCTTTCCTTTTTGTTGCTGCTGATTGCATCCGTGGCAGCGCGTGCTGACTATGTGATTCTGCGCGATGGCAAAAGCTACTCCGGAACCTTCGCGAGTGCTCCGAACGGCAAGCTCTCGTTTCAGGACAGCGCCGGCATTCAGTACACCTTTCCCATGAGCGATGTGCAGTCCGTGGTCTTCTCCAATGTGGCTGACCACATCTCGCTCCATGGCGGACAATCCTATTCAGGCAAGTTGATAGGGACAACACACATCACCTTCAGGGGCGCGAACGGAATCAAATATGTGTTTCCGGTGAGCGATATCTCCTCGATCATCTTTACGGGCCAGGCTGCCTCGGCAGCGCAGCCTGTGCCGCAATATGGCCAGGTTGCGCCTGCGCCGGCTAGCGCACAGACCGATGCTACCCTTCCCGCCGGGGCATATACGCCGCAGGCTGGTGGCGCGCCTACCTCCACGAGCGCCCTGGTCATTCCCTCAGGGACACAGATCTCCGTGCGGACCGACGTCCCGATCGATAGCACCAAGAACGCAATTGGCCAGACCTACCCCGGCCGTATCCAGCAGGATATTGTCGACAGCACTGGCGCTGTCGCGATTCCGGCTGGTACGCCGGCGAAACTGCGCATCGTGGACCTTGCCCAAAATCAGAACAACCAGAGCTATCAGAACGAGGGGAATGCCACAAACACGCGTGATCTGGCGCTGGGCCTGGATTCCGTGACGCTGAACGGCAGGGAGTACCGTGTAGACACCTCGTCCGTGATGGAGAATGGCACTGCCGGCTATGGCATGAATCGCCGCACAGCCATCTATGCTGGTGGGGGCGCTGGCCTCGGGGCGCTGCTCGGCGCGGTATTCGGTGGAGGCAGGGGAGCTGGCATTGGCACACTGGCCGGCGGTGGCGTCGGCGCGCTCGCACAATACCTGACCCGCGGCAAGAACATCAACGTGCCTGCGGAGTCCGTGCTCTCCTTCCAGTTGCAGCAAACCCTCGTTTTGCATCCTTAATCGTGCGGAAGCGCGCTGCCCAGTGGCGCTGCGGGATCGCTCTCTGCTAAAGGGGCATCCCGCGAGCCATGCGGCAGGTCAGTTTTCCCGCGTCATCGCCTTAGCTCCTGTGCGTGGCTGTTTCCTCTTGCTGCTGCGCGAGCCGATTACAGGCCAATTCCCTGGTTGGGATTGCGCCGCAACTGCCAGCACGGGCTCTGTCCTTCCTGGGGAAACAGCGAGATGGAGCAGGGAACGCTCAACGTGCCCAGGTAGTCGAACTCCGTCTTGCGCCCCTTGAGCGGGATCGCCACATAGCGGTTCACTGGGACCTTCGACTGCGGCGAGCCGCGCAACTTGTAGACGGCCCAGTCGCCCAGATATACCAGGACGAATCCCACCGCCAGCATCAGCAGCAAGCGCAGGGTCCAGCGCATCAAAAGACGAATCAAAAGCTGTTCCTCCCGGGGTGCTGCGCATAGGCCAGTGGCACTCTCTGGCATCCTCCACAGAATAGCCTCAGTTCCTGCCGCAACGCCCAACCATGCAGCGGAAAGAGTTGAGGCCTTGCGGGAGAAAGCGCCCTGGTTGATAGGATGGCCCACAAGGGATTGCTGCGTCCCGGGAGAGTCAAGAAGATGGCCAGACAAATCTGCCGCCTGTTGCCGCATGTGTCGATTGCGGTTGTTGTGGCCTCATGGGCGCTGGCGGGCGCACTCAAGGCTCCCATGCTGTGCGCCCAGGACGATGCAGACAATGCTGTAGTCGTGCGCACCACGGACGGTCTGATCCGCGGCATCCCGCGGCCCGGTGGCGGAGCGGAGTTCCTGGGCATCCCCTATGCGCAACCGCCGGTGGGCAGGCTGCGCTGGCATGAGCCTGAGCCGCCCAGGTCGTGGGACGGCATTCGCGATACCCGCGAGTTTGCCTCGGCCTGCGCGCAGCCGGTGCTGGGCGAGTGGAACCGCCGCGATGCAGAGACCAGCAGCGAGGATTGCCTCTATCTCAATGTGATTACCCCTATCTGGCGTCCGCGGCGCCCGCTGCCGGTTTTCCTCTGGATACACGGCGGCGCCAATGTAGGAGGCTCGGGGGCGGGCGATCTGTTCGCCACGGGCACACTGCCCGATCATGGCGTCATCCTGGTCACCTTCAACTATCGGCTGGGCGTCTTCGGCTTCTTTGCCCACCCCGCGCTGACCCAGGAAGCAGAGCATCATGAGTCCGGCAACTACGCCCTCATGGACCAGATTGCGGCTCTGCACTGGGTGATCGAGAATATCTCCCGCTTTGGCGGCGACCCGAAAAACATCACCGTCGGCGGTCAGTCTGCCGGAGCCGAAGACACCGGCCTGCTGATGACCTCACGCGCTAAAGGCTGGTTCCACAAGGCGATTGCCGAAAGCGGAACGCCGCTACTGGTGAAGATTCCGCCGTTGAGCGCGGCAGAGGCTGCGGGCGAAGCCTTTGCTGTCACCCTGCACACGCCGGCTGGCGATGCGGCGCTGCCCTATCTGCGCGGCCTCTCGACACAAGTGATCCTGCAGGCCGCCGTGGCGGCCGATCCGCGCCACCATCCGCAGATTGGTCCGGATATCGACGGCTGGGTCTTGCCGCAGGCGCCAGCCGCGGTCTTTGCCGCAGGACAGGAGTCGCCGATTCCGCTGCTCATCGGCTCAAACACCATTGAGTCCGGCAGCACAGATACTCTCGATTCGCTGCGCGCGGCAATCAAGAAATACGCCGGCGGTCTTGCTCCGCAGGCGCTGCAACTGTATGGGCTGGCCAACGGAGGCGCGGGAATGCGCGATCCCCTCTATGGTAGTGTCGCGGATCAGTGGTCTGCCGACACCCGCTTCCGCTGCCCGGCAACCACCCTGGCGCAGTGGCACACAGAGGCAAAGCATCCGGTGTACGTCTACCAGTTTGACCGCGCAATTCCGGGCCATGAGGCGCAGGGCGCGCGCCACTCCGGTGAACTGCCCTATGTCTTCGGAGCTTTTTCGCGGGGCGGCGGGCTGGGCGGCAACTACAGCCGCGCCGACAGCCATCTCGCCTTCCGCATGCAGACCTATTGGTCCAACTTCATGAAGACCGGCAATCCCAACGTGAGCAGCCTTCCGCGCTGGCCGGAGTTCAACGGGATGCAGCAGTACATGGAGTTCACTGAGGACTGCCGCGCCGAGGCCAGCCACGGCCCACAGCGTCCCGCACAGTGCGGCCTCTACCGTCAGATGCTTGCTCAGCGGATGAAGCAGGGCCAGTAGAAAATTGCTTAGCGAGATGCCGGCGCCAGTTGCGGCATC
>DAIDGZ010000139.1 GCA_027452125.1 Acidobacteriaceae bacterium
GGTATGCGCGCCTCGATTACCGCCCGGTAGCGAGGTGGAAGGCTGGATTTCCGTTTGCTGAAACCCGGAAAAGCACGGAGCTTGCGGAGTATGGCCTTCCGGGAGGATGATGATTGCTGAAGTCGAATTTTTCCGATTCCCCTGGAGGTTTGTCATGAAGCGTGTTCTTTCTCTGGCAATGGCAGCGCTGCTGTTTGGCGCGGTGGCTGCGCAGGCGGCTGATTCTTCGATCAGCGGCTGGATTTCTGACTCGATGTGCGGCGCGAAGCATGCAGGCAGCGGCGCGGCCTGCGTCAAGAAGTGCATTCAGGGCGGCATGAAGCCGGTGTTTGTGGATGCCGCGAAGAAGCAGGTTTGGGCGATCGACAACCCGGATGTCGTGAAAAGCTTCTATGGCGATCATGTGACGGTGAAGGCCACGGTGGATGAGTCGGCCAAGAGCGTACACATCGATTCGATCAAGGCAGTCAAGTAACCCGGCGAATACCCTTCTGCAGCAAACAGACTCGCCACAGAAACGAATCTCTGGTACTGTCATACCAATCCAGTAACGCAGGGCGCGGTTCCTGTTACAGGAACCGCGAGCCAGCCAATCTGCAGACTTACCGGAATCGAACATGGCGCGAGCGATTTGGAACGGCAGAGTGATTGCCGAGAGCGATGACATCCAGGAAGTGGAAGGGAATGTGTACTTTCCCGAGTCCAGCCTGAAGCGTGAATATTTCCGCCCCAGCACCACAACCTCTATGTGCCCGTGGAAAGGGCAGGCACGGTACATGAGCCTGCTGATCGATGGGCAGGACAATCCCGATGCGGCCTGGTACTACCCGGCGCCCAAGCCGGCGGCCCGCAAGATCAAGGGATATGTCGCCTTTTGGCGTGGAGTGGAAGTGGAGAAGTAACGACCCGTTTCCAGCCCGTAAGCTCTTCTTCCGCGCCGGCTCCCTATGCGCAGGTGTGCGCATGGAGGGTGGCTGGCTGGAGAAGTCCCTATTCATTGCAGTGATCATACTGGCACCCCCGGGGTGCGCGCGTCGCGGCGGGACTGCGTCGACAGCGCCCACGCTGGCTGCGGACTCTGCGCAGCCGGAACAGGGAGTGAGCGAAGGGCGCTGGCGGCAGTTTCTGGATCGCGAGGTGACGCCGCGCTTCCCTGACGGGCTGAGCGTGGTGGATCTCTATGGGCAGTGGCAGGGCAAGGGAGACACTGCCCCGGAGCGGCTGCGGAGCAAGATGCTGCTGATTGCCTATCCCGACAAAGAAGAAAACCGCGCGAAGGTGGAAGCCCTTCGCGCGGCGTGGAAGCGGATGACCGGCGACCAGTCGGTGATGCGGTTGACGGCGCCCTTGGATGTGTCGTTCTAAGAAGGCCGGGAGCGCTTAATTCCCAGCCGGTGATGCCGCGGCAGCTTCCACGAGCTTCTGCAGGGGCTTGAGCACGACAAAATCAACCAATTCACTGCGTGGATTGGCGGCCTTCAACGTGGCTTCCTGTTGCTGCAGCCAGCCAGCGGGCGGGGCCTTGTGGGCGCGCATGGCCTGCAAGGCATCCAGACCCATCTGGCCGAGTTTGGGCCATGCGGCGATGTGCACGGAGTCCTCCTGCAACAGGGGTGAGCCGGCCTCCAGCTTATCGAGGGCGGGGGCATTGGCAATCCACCCGTGAAAGAGGGCTTCCAGGCTGGCAACGTCGCCGGCATTCCCCTGGAGAGCGCCGTTCACCTGCAGCTCGAACTGATGGTTGAGCGGTGTGTCGGGACGGACGCCATCGACGAGACGGTCAAAGACTGTGGCTGGGGAGGGCCGCTGCTCGTGGCCACGGATGCCGAAGTCAACGGGCTGCAGGGTATCCGCAAAGAGCTGGAGTGGAGCGATCTGTTCTGTGCCGGCGAGGTTGCGCAGGATGCGGGGTGGACCGGAGAGGTGGGTGAGGCCTTCGGCTTCCAGACGGAGCGACTCGACCTGGAGGCGGCTGTACATGTTGTTGACGTCGCGATCTGTCGCGGGAGACCAGAAGCGCTCGGCGACGGCAGCGGCGCGGGGCCAGATGCGCGAGTCGACGGTTTCAGGGATGATGTCTTCGGCCCACATGCAGGCTTCACCGCCGAGGATGTGGCGGGCCTGGTCAGGCGTCAGACCGGAGTCCGCGGGGAGCGGATCGGCGAGAAACATCTCGGCGGTGGAGTACATGTGATCGAGATAGTAGGGGTGGGAGAGGATGGTGTCGTGCCCTTGTTTGGCCGCGTTGGTCAGGAACTCCAGGCCATGCCAGTTCTGAATGACGGCCTGGCGGGGGAGCTTGGGATTGAGGATCTCATCCCAGCCGACCATCTGCTTGTGGTGACGGGCCAGGATGGTCTGGACGCGCTGGTTGAAATAGGTTTGCAGCTCGGCGGTGGTCTGCATGTGGTGGGCCTTCATGAAGGCGCGAATCTGGGGATTGGCGCGCCACTCCTTGCCGTTGCTCTCGTCGCCGCCGACGTGGAGGTAGTGGTCAGGGAAGAGGCGGGCCATCTCACCCAGGAAGGCATCAAGGAAGGTGTATGTGCCGGGGCGTATGGGATTCATGGCCGCGTCCAAGACGCCAAAGCGATCCGCGATGGTGAAGGGACCGGGAGCGCTGCCCAACTGAGGATAGCCAACCATCCACGAGGTGGCATGGCCGGGCATGTCGAATTCCGGCACGATGCGGATGCCGCGCGCCGAGGCGTAGGCGATGATTTCGCGCACCTGCTGCTGGGTGTAGTACTGGCCGTTGGAGCCGAGCTGTTGCAGCCTGGGGAAGACCTTGCTCTCAATCCGGAAGCCCTGATCCTCGGTGAGGTGCCAGTGGAGGACATTGAGCTTGACGGAGGCCATGCCGTCGAGGGTGCGATAGATGACGGCGGGCGGCAGGAAGTGGCGGCCCGTGTCCAGCATGAGCCCGCGCCAGGGGAAGCGGGGTGCGTCGGCAATGTGGACGGCGGGCAGAACGTACTGGCTGCCGGAAGGCTCGACGAGCTGAAGCAGCGTCTCCATGCCGCGCAGGGCGCCGATCCAGGTTTTGGCCTCGATCTGGGCGTGTTGCGCGGTGATGTCGAGGGTGTAGCTCTCATCGTCGCCGAGCTGCGGGTTGGTCTCCAGCAGATCGGTGAGGACGTTGATGGTGAGCGTGGCGTCTTGTCCCTTGGCTGCTGCGGCCAGCGGAAGGGAGATGCCGGTGCGCGTCTCGATGCGGCGCAGTAGGCGCACCGCGCCCTGCTGTATGTACGGGCCGGAGTGGCCGAGCAGCGCGTAGGTGAAGGAAGCGTTGATGGGCAATGCGCCTGTGCCGGGAACGAGGGTGGAGGGCAGCGGCATCAGCGTGGTGAGCGAGCTGGCGGGCTGGGCCTGGGCGCGCAGCGCCACCGGAAGAAGCGAGAGAACGAGAGCGGCAAGAAGCGGAAGCAAGCGGAAGGTGCGAGGGTTCATGAGGTCTCCTGCATGTCCCCGGGATGCGTATCCTTCCCAGGGGTGAGGCATTGTGCGTTCAGCCTTGCGACGGCGAGAGTCGAAAGAACAGCGCTGAGGATGCATGGTGGATGCGGCCGGATTCCAGCACGGAAGTCCGAGGCGCATCCAGTGAATCAGCATGGGCTTAGGTTGAGCAACTGGAGCGCGTTTTCGCGGTAGACCTTGCGCAGTACATCTTCGGGCAGAAAGAGGCCGTAGATCTGCCAGCGGCCCTGGCGCGAGGCATGCGTTGGGTAGTCGAAGTACTCGTCGGCGGTCTCCAGCATGCGGTAGTAGAGGCGATACATTTCAACTTCCGGCAGCAGGTCCGCGCCGAATACGATGCGATCCGCATGCTTGAGGAAGAATTTGCGTGCAGTGTAAGGCTGGCGGCCCAACTCGGCGGCGCGCGCGCTGATGTCCACGTAGAGATTGGGGTTCTGATCGAGCAGGGCGGAGACGGCAGCCAGGTCCTCGCTGCTCTCGGCAATGTGAGCGCCGACGAAGGTGGTTTTGGGGTGGCGGGCAATCACGCGGTTGCGCTGGGCAAGCAGCTCAGCCTTGCTGACGGGCGCGCCGTGGAAGCTCCACTCGGGGTGCGCTGCCAGCTCCTCATAGCGTTCGTTGAAGCGATCGATGGGGGTGAAGAAAGCGTCAGGATCGGCGGTGTGGAACATGACCGGGATGCCCAGAGCGGCAGCCTTATCGAAGATGGGTGCGAGGCGCTCGTCATCGATGCGCAGGAGCTGACCGGAGGCGTCGCGCACGGAGAGGCCGCAGTCCTTCCAGAACTTGATGCCACGCGCGCCATGCTCGACGAGTTGCTCGAGGCGATCGAGGGTGAGGGCCACGAAGTCCGGCCGTTCGATGCCGGTCCAGTCCATCCAGCCGATGGAAGCGAAGCGGTCTGGCGCGGTGCGGTGGAAGCGGTCGAGGGTGTCCAGCGCCTCCTGGCCGGTGCGCATGGTGATGTTGACGATCTTCTCGATGCCGCAGGCGTCGAGGATGGGAAGCACGGCCTCGGGCTCAAGGGAGTCGAGGTGGTTGTGATAATCAATGACTGGAAAGCGAGGGCGCTTGATTGTGTGTACAGGCACCTTCAACTCAGACCGTGGGGTGAAGTCACTGAGACGCAGATCGACTTCCACCTTGGCGTTGACCATCGCTACAAATTTGTCATCAGGGCACATGAGGACTCCATTTTCGCCGCTGGGGAGGGTCTGCGGGCGAAAGAAATTGACGGAGATGAGTGTAGCGGAGCGAGAGTTGCCAATTCAACCTTTTTGTTGTTTTTGTTTTCTTTTGGTGTAGACTTGCGCTGATGGTTAAAAAGGAGTTTTGTGCGCATGCGCGGAGTGAATGTGTGGCGTTGGACAGGCTATGTGGCGTTGGCAGGTTGCGCGGTGGGCATGTTTGGCAGCGAGCGCGCGGCACAGGCCCAGGCGCGGCATTACACGCTGCGCGGTGAGCGGGTGACTGCGTACTTCACCGTGGATGACGGCGCATTGAAAGTGGCCGAGGTGGTGGACCGAGCGGATGGCGCCGCGCTGAAGCCGGGCGAGGCTTTCAGCCTGAAGTTTGACGACGGCCGGGTGATCACTGCTTCGCAGATGAAGCTGGAAGAGATGCCGATGGAGCGGGCGATTGCGCCGCATCCGGCAGCCTCGCGCCATGCGGAGCGGTTGGCGGGGCGCGAACTGTGCGCAGACCTCAGCGCTGCCCAGGAAGATGTGACGGCACACTGGTGCGCCGTTGAGCGCGCGGGCACGAACTACGTGCGCCAGGAGGTGACGCTGAAGGCCGGCGCACAACCGGCGAAGATTGCCGAGGTGCGGATGTTTGACTTTGCCGCGCCGGAAGCCAAGGTGGTGGGCACGGTGAAGGGCTCGCCGTTTGTGGCGGGAAACTTCTTCTTTGGATTTGAGTTTCCGCTGGAGCAGAGCGCTGTGACGGATGGGCGCGCCACCGCAGTGCTGACACGCGTGCTGCCGCTTGAGTCGGGCAAATCGATCACGTACTCGTCGGTGATTGGCGTGGCGGCGCCGGGGCAGATGCGGCGCGAGTTTCTGGCCTATGTGGAGCAGGAGCGGGCGCATCCTTACCGCACGTTTTTGCACTACAACACATGGTATGACCTGGGCTATGGCGAGCGGTATGACGAGGCGCAGGCTCTGGACCGCGTGCACGCATTAGGCGAGGAACTGGTACGCAAGCGTGGCGTCAAGATGGACTCGTTCCTGTTCGATGACGGATGGGATGATACGCGCACGCTGTGGGGCTTTGATTCCGGACTGCCCAATGGGTTCACGAAGATTCGTGCGGCGGCGGCGAAGGATGGGTTTGGCATTGGCGTATGGATGTCGCCCTGGGGCGGCTATGCGGAGGCCAAGAAGGAACGGATTGCCGCCGGGGAAAAGGCAGGTTACGAGACGGTGAAGGGCGGCTTTGCGCTGTCTGCGCCGAAGTATTACGAGCTGTTTGAAAGCACCTGCCTGATGATGATCGAGAAGTATGGCGTGAACCAGTTCAAGTTTGATGGAACGGGGAACGTGAGCAGCGTGTTTCCGGGGAGCCTGTTCGACAGCGACTTTTCAGCAATGATTCACCTGATTGAACGGCTGCGGCAGCAGGAGCCCAACATCTTCATCAATCTGACGACGGGGACGTGGCCATCGCCCTTCTGGCTGCGCTACTCGGACACGATCTGGCGCGGCGGGTACGACCACAACTTTGCCGGTGTGGGCACCTGGCGGCAGAAGTGGATCACCTATCGCGATGCGGATACCTACCAGCGCATTGTGGAAGGCGGTCCGCTGTATCCGCTGAACTCGCTGATGCTGCATGGGCTGATCTACGCGCGCGAGGCAAAGAATCTGAGCACTGATCCGGGGAATGATTTTCCGGATGAGGTGCATGATTACTTTGGCACGGGCACGCAATTGCAGGAGATGTACATTACGCCGTCCTTGCTGAACAAGAATGACTGGGATGTGCTGGCGGAGGCGGCGAAGTGGTCGCGGGCCAATGCAGCGGTGCTGAAGGATACGCACTGGATTGGCGGCGATCCGGGCAAGCTGGAAGTCTATGGCTGGGCGTCGTGGGCGCCGGGCAAGGGCATTGTGGTGCTGCGCAATCCGTCGGACAAGGCGCAGGACTTTACGCTGGAGGCAGGCAAGGCCTTTGAACTGCCGGTGCATGCGGCGCAGCGCTGGCAGGCGCACAGCCCGTGGGCCGCGGACAAGAACAAGCCCGGCATGATGCTGCGCGCGGGTGTTGCAAAGACGATTCATCTGGCACCGTTTGAGGTGCTGACGCTGGATGCTGTGCCAGCGAAGTGAAGAGACGGCTTTTCGCTGTCAGCCCTCAGCGTGCAGATGGCCTGAGGGTGCAATGGACGATGGCCGAACGCGCTGGAGCTTGATGCGCTGGGAATCATAAAGCTGGAGGATGTGTGGCGGGATATTTGCAGGAACTGGCGGCGTCGTGGCATGCGGGGAAGCCACGAGGAATCTACTCGGTGTGCTCGGCGCATCCGTGGGTGCTGGAGGCGGCAGTGGAGCAGGCGCTGGAGGACGGCGCGCATCTGCTGGTAGAGGCTACGTCGAACCAGGTGAATCACGAGGGTGGTTACACGGGCATGCAGCCGGCGGATTTTCGCAGGCTGGTGGAAGGGATTGCCGCGGCGAAGGGATTGGATGCGGATCGGCTGATCCTGGGCGGCGATCATCTGGGACCGAACCCCTGGCAAAAGCAGCCCGCGGCCGAGGCGATGCGCGAGGCGGAGAAGATGGTGGAGGCGTACGCGGGCGCGGGGTTTACCAAGATTCACCTGGATGCGAGCATGGCCTGCGGCGATGAGCAGGGGCCATTGAGCGACGAGACGATTGCCGAACGCGCGGCGACGCTGTGCGCGGTGGCAGAACAAGCCAGCGGACATGTGAAGCCGGTGTACGTGATTGGGACCGAAGTGCCGGTGCCGGGCGGCGCCACGGAGAGCCTGAGTCATCTGGAGCCGACACGGCGCGAGGCGGCAGCGAAGACGCTGGAGGTGCACAGGCGCGTGTTTGCCGAGCGCGGACTGGAGGCGGCGTGGCCGCGGTGCATTGCGCTGGTGGTGCAGCCGGGCGTGGAATTCAATCATCTGGATGTGGTGGACTACGATCCGGCGCCGGCGGCTCACCTTACCGAGTTGCTGCACGGCGAGCCGGGGCGCATCTATGAAGCGCACTCGACGGACTACCAGAGGCCGGAGGCGTACAAGGCGCTGGTTCAGGGCGGCTTCGCGATCCTGAAGGTGGGGCCGGCGCTGACCTTTGCGCTGCGCGAGGCATTGGAGGCGCTGGAACGGATTGAGGCCGAGCGGGTGGCGCCGGAGCAGCGTTCGCGGCTGATGGAGACACTGGAGCAGGCGATGCTGGCCGATCCGCGGCACTGGAAGACGCATTATGCGGGCGATGAAGAGACGGTGCGGCTGCTGCGCCACTACAGCTACAGCGACCGTGTGCGCTACTACTGGACGGTGCCCCAGGTGCAGTCGGCGGTGGAACGGCTGGTGGCAAACCTGACGGCTGCGGGCATTCCTGAGACGATGCTGAGCGCGCATCTGCCCGGGGAATACATTGCCGTGCGCAGCGGAGTGCTGAAGGCGGAGCCGAAGGCTATTGCCATCCACCGCGTGCGCGAGGCCATGCGGCCCTATGCCGCGGCTTGCGGCGCGTAGCTTTCCGCGGATCGATTCTCAGCCTGGCGGCCCTGTATGCGCCGCCAGGATCGATCATGCGATTGGCAGGAGCGCTGTGTGCAAGTATGATGCGTGATGAGATTTCCGGGTGCAAGGAGAGTTCTTATCATGCGTCGTATTCAGCTTGTGGGTGTGCTGGCGGGGGTGCTTAGCGCGGTGTGTGTTGTAGCCGCGGCGCAGGCGCCGGTGAAATATGAGCCGAGCCTTGAATCGTTGAACCGGCATCCTCTGCCGGAATGGTATGCCGGCGCCAAGCTGGGCATCTTTATCCACTGGGGCCTGTACTCTGTGCCGGGCTGGGCGCCGCTCTCGCATCCGGAGCACGACTTCAGGAACGTCGACTACATCAAGAACAATCCCTATGCCGAGTGGTATCTGAACGTGATGCGCGTTCCCGGCTCGCCGACGCAGGCGTACCATCGCGAGCACTATGGCGCGAACTTCAGCTACTACGACTTTGCGCCGATCTTCAATCGCGAGTCGAAGAAGTGGAGTCCGGATGCGTGGGCAAAGATCTTCCATGATGCGGGGGCGCGCTACGTGGTGCTGACGACGAAGCATCACGACGGCTTTACGCTGTGGCCGAGCACGACGGTGAATCCGAATCCTTCGATTCCGCAGAACGAGCGGCATGCGGAGCGGGACATTGTGGGCGAGCTAACAGCGGCGGTGCGCAAGGATGGCATGCGGATGGGGCTCTACTACTCTGGCGGATACGACTGGACGTTCAATGCGGGCCCGATTGAGACGCCGGCGGACTACAAGCGTGTGGAGCCGCAGACGCAGGCGTATGGCGACTACGCATTTGCGCAGATTCATGAACTGATTGAGCGCTATCATCCCGCAGTGCTGTGGAACGATATTGACTGGCCGAAGACGGGCCGCGCGATGCAGGTGGAGGCGGACTATTACAACGCTGTGCCGGATGGGGTGGTGGACGATCGCTTCGGCATCAAGCATACGGATTTCACTTCGCCGGAGTATACGAAGCTGGACGCGATCAGCCCGAAGAAGTGGGAGGAGTGCCGAGGACTGGGACGCTCCTTTGGCTACAATCGGGCGGAGGGTGAGGCGGAGACGATTGCGCCTGCGGATCTGATTGCGCTGCTGGTGGACATTGTAAGCAAAAATGGCAACCTGCTGCTGGATGTGGGGCCGGAGGACGATGGCACGATTCCACCGGTGCAGATGGAGCGGCTGCGCGCTCTGGGCGCATGGATGACGCAGAATGGCGAGGCCATCTATGACACGACACCGTGGGTACGCGCAGCAGGGAAGAGCAACGAGGGGGATGACCTGCGCTTTACGCGCAAGGGCGCGGATCTGTATGCGACGATACTGGGCGCGCCGAAACAGCGTACGGTGACGATTGAGGATGTGGCGGCGCGGCCGGGAGCGAAGGTTACGCTGCTTGGCGATGCAACGCCGCTGCCGGTTAAGGCCGTGGGCGGCAATATGCAGGTGATGCTGCCGGCGCAATTGCCGGGGCGTTATGCGTACGTGCTGAAGCTGGCAGGCTATGCGGAGTAAAGCGGTGCCGTACTGGAGATAAGATCGCGCACGACGTCCTGAAGCAAGCTACAGGCGCTGGGCAGGACAGCCTGTACGGCGGGGCTGAAGCGCTCGCCCAGTTCTGTGCTGCCGGCGCCGACGGTGAGCAGGGATGCCGCCGACGGATAGGCGCCGTAAAGCTGCTGCGCGAGAGAAAGCAACTGCGGTGCGCCGAGGTGGTGCGTGGCCAGCCCGGGCTGAGCAGGGGCGGGCGTGATGGGGATGAGATCGAGCTGCCCCGGCGCGGTGTTGATGGCGCAATCGACAAAGAGAACGGCGCGGGCGAGGGCGATGTCCTCAGCCAGCTCCGGGGTCCACTGCAGGGGCGCGAGGATGCGTACGTCAGACTGCGCAGGAAAGCGCTGCGCGGCCCACTCGGCGAGCCAGGGGCCTACGCCATCGTCGCTGCGGAGAGTGTTGCCGCAGGCGAGGATGAGGACGGGTTGGGTTGCAGCGGGCATGTGTGATTGTGGGTGCGGCCTTCCTGGGCTGGAGAAACGCCCCAGGAAGGCCTGTGTGCATGAACCAGGGCCTAGTCGCGGACGAGCCGATCCACGACTTCGCCGCTGGGTGAGAGCAGCGAGAGAACCAGAGGCATCTGCCCGAAGGCGTGGGTGGAGCAGCTGAGGCAGGGGTCGAAGGTGCGGACCACGGCCTCGACGCGGTTGAGCACGCCGTCGGTGAATTTGCCATCCTTCACATAGTGGCGGGCGGCCTGGAGAACGCCCTGATCCATGGCGCGATTGTTCTGGCCGGTGGCGATGACGAGATTGGCCCAGACGATCTTGCCGTTTTCATCGACCTTGTAGTGATGGTGGAGCGTGCCGCGCGGGGCCTCGGCCTGGCCAGCGCCCTCCAGACGGTTGACGCCGGCGGTGGCGCGCACCTGCTTATCGAGGATGTGCGGGTCGGCGAGGATGTGCTCGATCTTCTCCAGGCCGTAGAGGATGTCAATGAGCCGCGCGTGATGGTAGTAGAAGGAGCTTTGCACGGGGCCAGAGGCGAGCTGCTTGAACTCAGCGAGTTCTTTGTCGGCCAGAGGGGTGCCCATGGATCGTGCGATATTGAGCCTGGCCAACGGGCCGACGCGGTAGCAGCCGTCGGGGTAGCCCAGCGGCTTGTAGTAGGCAAACTTGGTGTAGCTATACGGCTCGACGGCTTCGCCAATGGCCTCAGTGAAGCGCGTGGCCGTGATGCCGTCTTCGATGATGTTGCCCCGCGCATCGATGAGCCGCAAGGCGCCGTCGGTGAATTCCACCGATTCGTCGTCGTTCACCAGTCCCATGTAGAGCGATGGGAAGTTGGCGAAGACCTCGATCTCGGGGCGGAAGTTTTCGGCGATCCGCTTGTACCAGTCGAGGGCCAGCTTAATGTGGGCGAAGGCCTCGGGGAGCTGGGAGAGAATCTCATCGCGCTTGGCGGAAGCGAGCGGCTCGGTGACGCCGCCGGGGACAATCCAGCCGGGATGGATGCGCTTCTCTGCAAGCAGTTCGATCATGTGCTGGCCGAAGCGGCGCAGGCCGATGCCGGCGCGTCCGAGGTCAGGACGGGCGGCGGCTACGCCGAAGATGTGGCGTGTGGCGGGATCGGACTCCATGCCCAGCAGGAGGTCAGGCGAGGAGAGATAGAAGAAGCTAAGCGCGTGGGACTGCACCATCTGGGCCAGATTGAGCATGCGGCGCAGCTGGGCAGCGGTGTGCGGGATGCGGATGGCCATGATGGCCTCGCAGGCCTTGGCCGAGGCGATGAGGTGAGAGACGGGGCAGATGCCGCAGATGCGGGCCATGAGGCCGGGCATCTCGTAAAAGGGGCGGCCCTCACTGAAGCGCTCAAAGCCGCGCACCTGGGTCACGTGGAAGTGCGCGTGCTGCACCTCACCCTGGCTATCGAGTTGAATGGTGATCTTGCCGTGGCCTTCAAGGCGAGTGACGGGATCGATGGTGATGGTCTGGCTCATGGCAAACTCCGTTCTTTAGGCTCCAAAGCGGGTGAGCGCGGGAATGTCCAGCGGCTCGCCGGAGATCAGCGCGGTAAGCGCGGCGTGAAAGGTGTCAGCCGAGGGCGGGCAGCCGGGCAGGAAGACATCGACCTTGACGAACTCGTGGATGGGACGCACCACCGTGAGCAGCCGCGGCACGATGACGCAGGGAATCTGCGGCTGGGCAGTGGCATTCTCGATGTAGGCGCGATTGAGGATGGCCTCGGGGCCGATGGGATTGCGCATGGAGGGGACGTTGCCGGTGATGGCGCAGTCGCCCATGGCGACGAGGGTACGGGTGTGGGCGCGAATCTTGCGAATTTTCTTTTCATCGTCTTCGGAGGCGACGGCACCCTCGACCAGAGCGATGTCCACCATGTCGGGATATCGCTTGACGTCGACGATGGGACTGTAGACCACGTCGACAAACTCGGCCAGTTCCAGGAGCCGCTCGTCCATGTCGAGGAAAGACATATGACAGCCGGAGCAGCCGTCCAGCCAGACCGTTGCAAGTTTCAGTTTGCTCATTGCGCCTCCCTCATCAGGTTCAGATAGGGCAGAAAATCGGGGCACTTGGGGTGATCGGAGCCGATCTTGCTCTTGTCGAAGAGGGCACCGGTGGGGCAGACCTGGACGCACTTGCCGCAGCGGGTGCAGGTGGACTTGCCCCACTCCTCATGGAGATCGGTGATGACCATGGAGTCGATGCCGCGCCCCATCACATCCCATACGTGCGCGCCCTCTACCTCAGCACAGACGCGGACGCAACGCGTGCAAAGGATGCAGCGGTTATGGTCCACGGTGAAGCGCTCGTGCGAGGCATCGACGGAGAGATCAGGGTTTCGATAGGGCAGGCGGATGTGGGTGAGGCCCTGTTCCTGGGCCAGCGATTGCAACTCGCAGTGACCGTTGGAGACGCAGACGGAGCAGATGTGATTGCGCTCGGCGAAGAGCATCTCCAGGATGGTGCGGCGATGCTTTTGCAGCCGCTCGGTGCTGGTGTTGACCTCCATGCCCTCAAAGACAGCGGTGACGCAGGCAGGCTGGAGCTTGTTGCTGCCTTTGATCTCGACCATGCAGAGTCGGCAGGCGCCTACGTCGCTGAGGCCATCGAGGTGGCAGAGAGTGGGAATGTCGATGTCATTCTCGCGGGCTACTTCCAGAATGGTCTGGCCGCGACGGGCGCTGACTTCCTGCCCGTCGATGATGAGGGTTTTGACTTCAACGGCGTCACTCATGCCATTACCTCCGCGTGGGCCTGGATGTTGCAGACGCCGGCTGGGCAGCGCTTATGCAGGATGTGCTCAAGATACTCGTTGCGGAAGTACTTGAGGGTGCTGAGTACAGGGTTGGGGGCGGTTTGGCCCAGGCCGCAAAGGCTGGCCTCCTTGACGGTGGAGCAGAGGTCTTCGAGGAGTTCCAGATCTTCCATGGTGGCGGCGCCGTTGCAGATGCGGGTGAGGAGCGTGTGCATCTGCGCCGTGCCGGCACGGCAGGGGATGCATTTACCGCAGGACTCGGTCATGCAGAACTCAATGAAGAAGCGGGCTACGTTGACCATGCAGGAGGTGTCGTCCATGACGATCATGCCGCCGGAACCCATGATGGAACCCGCGGCCATCAGGGCGTCATAACTGACCCCGAGGTCAAGCATGTTGGCCGGGATGCAGCCGCCGGAGGGGCCGCCGGTCTGGATAGCCTTGAGCTTGTGGCCGCCGGGCACGCCGCCGCCGATGCCCTCAATGATCTCACGGAGCTTGATACCGAGCGGGACCTCGATGAGTCCGGTGTGGGTGATGCGGCCGGTGAGGGCGAAGACCTTGGTGCCCTTGCTGCGCTCCGAGCCCATGTTGAAGAACCAACGGCCGCCATTGCGCACGATGGGAGCGATGTTGGCGTAGGTCTCGACGTTGTTGATGAGGGTGGGCTTGCCCCACAGTCCGCTGACCGCGGGGTAGGGTGGACGAGGACGGGGCGTGCCGCGGCGGCCCTCGATGGAGGCCAGCAGGGCGGTTTCTTCGCCGCAGACAAAGGCACCGGCGCCGAGGCGAATCTCGATGTCGAAGTTGAAGGTGGTGCCGCCAATGGCGTTGCCGAGCAGGCTGCGGCGGCGGGCTTCGCGCAGAGCGGTGGTGAGGCGCGCGACGGCGGTGGGGTATTCGGCGCGGACGTAGATGTAGCCCTTGCTGGCGCCGATGGCGTAGGCCGCGATGGCCATGCCCTCGATAACGCGGTGGGGGTCGCCCTCCATGACGCTGCGGTCCATGAAGGCGCCGGGGTCGCCCTCGTCGCCGTTGCAGACGACATATTTCACGTCGCCGCCGGCCTTGGCCACAGTGCTCCACTTGAGGCCGGTGGGGTAGCCGCCGCCGCCACGGCCGCGCAGGCCGCTCTCGGTGATGCGGTGGACGACTCCGTTGGGCGTCATCTCATTGAGCACCATGAGCAGGGCCTTGTAGCCTTCGCGGGAGATGTAGTCGTCGATCTTTTCAGGATCGATGTAGCCGGAGTTCTCCAGCACGACGCGAACCTGCTTGTCGAAGTGCTCGTTCAAGTCGCACTGCAGGGCGGGTGGCGGCGCGCTGCCCAAACTGGCGACAACCGCTTCGGCGTCATTGGCGTGGACGCGGCCAAGCAGCGTCTCCTCGGGATCCACACGGACCAGCGGACCGGAGGAACAGGGGCCCATACAGCCGGTGCGGCGGATAAGAATTTTCTTGCCGGAGGCCTCGGCGGCCCGGAACAGCGCTTCACGCAACTGTTCGGAGCCCTGGCTGGCGCATGCCAGGTCCATGCAGACATTGATCTCGTAATCGCAGACGGCGTTTTCCTGCTTCACGCTGCGGGCTATGAGTTCCAGTTCTTCGAGGGTCATTCGACGGCCCACCTTTCCAACTGTTCGATCATCTGTTCGCGGGACATTTCGCCGGAGACCTCGCCGTCGCACAGGACGACGGGAGCGCGGCTGCAGGCGCCGACGCAGCGGGCGGTCATCAGGCTGACCTGCCCGTCGGGCGTGGTCTGGCCCTGGGCAATGCCGAGCTTCATCTCCGCGGCCGCGATCAGCTTGTCCGCACCCTTGATGTAGCAGGCGGTTCCGGCGCAGACGGTGACAGTATGCTTGCCGGGCGGCTTGAGGCTGAAGTAGTGATAGAACGTGACCACGCCATACGCCTGGCTGAGCGGGACACGCAGGGACTGCGCGACAAAGCGGATGGCTTCATCGTCGAGATAGCCGAATGAAGACTGTACGGTGTGCAGGGTTTCAATGAGCGCGTGACGGGCGAAGCCATTCTTGCGCATGGTTCCGTTTACGATTTTCCAGCGCTTGTCGTCACTGGGCAGCGGCGGAGGGGCAAAGGCAGGCATGTTTCCTCCCGGATACTGGGGGTCGGATGAGAAGCGCTGGGCCCGATGTCGCTTCAATCCATGTCTAACTCCCTCTATCTTGTACATGGAAGTTTGTTAAGGAGCGGTGATTGCAGTCACGATGGCGGATAGCGTTCTACATTGTGAATGCAGCAGGCTTGCACCGGCGCCGCGCAGAACCAGTGAGCCGAGAGATTAACTGCGTGTCGAGTTGCAGAGGAGCGGTTCAGCAGGGGAACGGGGTACGGTGTCGATCAAGACGCTGTGCGGATTGCGCCGACGGCGAGGAGAGTATTCTCTGACGGAGTTGAAGGACTGCGGCAGCGCTGAGTTACAGGAGAGCGCTGCCGCAACTATGGATTGGACTGCCGAACAGATCAGAACGCAGCGACAGTTTGCCGCAGGCTATAGGAGCTGAGCGTCTTGATGTAATTTCTGCGGTCGTAGGGTGAGGTGTCGGGAGCGGAGCGACGGCTGAGGCAGCCGCGCGTCTCGGCCAGCGAGGTGTACTCCCGCCGCTCCAGCCAGTAGCGCAGATCGGCGAGGACGCGGCCAATGTGCTCGATGCCGTGGATGTGCAGCGCGGAGACCATCATGGTGATGGATGCCCCGGCCATGATGCTCTTGAGCACATCTTCAGCGGAGTGAACGCCGCCGGTGATGGCCACATCGGCGTTGAGATTGCCATAGAGGATTGCCGCCCAGTGCAGCCGCGGCAGCAGCTCAGAAGGAGTGGAGAAGTGCAGTGTGGGCCGCACCTCCAGGCTCTCAATATCGAAGTCGGGCTGATAGAAGCGATTGAAGAGCACGACGCCTTTCGCGCCGGCATCTTCGAGCCGAGCGGCCAGGTGGGGCAGGCTGGTGAAAGACTGGGAGAGCTTGACGGCTACGGGAATGCTGACGGCGGAGCAGACGTTCCTCACCAGTTCCAGCAGCTGGTTCTCGATCTCAGAGGAGGTCTGGCTGCGATGCGTGGCCAGCGCGTAGGTGTTCAGCTCGATGCCGTGTGCGCCGGCCTCCTCCATCTCTTTAGCGAAGCGAATCCAGCCGCCGGGAGTGACGCCGTTGAGGCTGGCCAGGACGGGGATATCCACCGCAGCGCGCACTTTGCGCAGATGATCGAGGTAGACGTCCTGGGTGACGCGGTACTCGCGCTGCTCGGGGAGGAAGTCGAGCGACTCGGCGAAGGACTCAGTGCCGCGCGAGAGATCTTCATCCAGAGCCCGCTGCTCCAGTTCGAGTTGCTCCTCGAAGAGCGAGGTGAGCACGATGCCCGCGGCGCCTGCATCCTCCATGCGCCGCACGTTGTCCACCGACTCCGATAAGGGCGTGGAGGCGACCATGATGGGGCTGCTGAGCTTGATGCCGAGATATTGCATTCCGATGTCGATCATTACTCATTCCCTCCGGCAGCGACTGCTGCCAGCTTCTGCTCGGGTTTTTCTTCAGGAGCGATGTGCGGGGTTTCGCCGCGGCCGGGCATGGATGCGCGGGCCGAGTAGACGCGCCATTGCCGCTCCACATCGTCCTGTGCTTCTTTGAGCAACTCCGCGGCCAGATCAGGATTACTGCGCGCCAGCATGGTGTAGCGGGCCTCGCGATATGCATACTCCTTGAGCCGGATGGAGGGCGCCCTGGAGTCGAGCTGGAATGGATTTTTGCCCTGCTCGCGCAGCGCGGGGTTGTAGCGCATCAGCGGCCAATAGCCGGACTGCACGGCGAGCTTCTGCTGCTCCAGACCGTGCACCAGGTCATAGCCATGCGCAATGCAACTGGAGTAGGCGATGATGATGGACGGGCCGTCGTGGGCCTCGGCTTCCTGGAAGGCCTTGACTACGTGACTGTCATTGCCGCCGATGGCGACCTGCGCCACGTAGACATAGCCGTAGCTGACGGCTTCCATGGCCAGATCCTTCTTATTCATTTTCTTGCCGCTGGCGGCAAACTTGGCGACCGCGCCGCGCGGGGTTGCCTTGGACATCTGGCCGCCGGTGTTGGAGTAGACGCCGGTGTCGAGCACCAGCACGTTGACGTTCTTGCCTGAACCGAGCACGTGATCCAGGCCGCCGAATCCGATGTCGAAGGCCCATCCGTCTCCGCCGAGAATCCATACGCTCTTACGAACGAGGGAATCCGCGATGGCCAGCAGGTTGCGCGCATCGGTGTTATCCAGCGCAGCGAGTGTGGACTTGAGCGCCTGGACACGGTCACGCTGGGCGTTGATCTCGGTCTCTGTGTTCTGCGGCGCTCCGATGAGTTCCGCGGTCAGTTCGATGCCCACCTGCGGAGCAAGCCTCTGCAGCAGGGTCTCAGCGAACTGCTTTTGCTGGTCCAGCGCGGTGCGCATGCCAAAGCCGAACTCAGCGTTATCTTCAAAGAGCGAGTTGGCCCATGTGGGGCCGCGGCCCTGACCGTTGCTGGTGTAAGGCGTGGTGGGAAGGTTGCCGCCGTAGATGGAGGAGCAACCGGTGGCGTTGGCGATGTAAAGCCGGTCGCCAAACAACTGTGTGAGCAGCTTGATGTAGGCCGTCTCGCCGCAGCCGGAGCAGGCGCCGGAGAACTCAAAGAGCGGCTGCAGGAGTTGAATGTCCTTGACCTGCGTATGCGACAGCTTCGAGCGGTCCATCTCTGGCAGGCTGAGGAAGAAGTCCCAGTTCTCGCGCTCGGACTGGCGCAGAGGAGCCTGCGGGGCCATGTTGATGGCTTTGTGGCTGGCATCGCTCTTGCTCTTTACGGGGCAGACGTCTACGCAGACGGCGCAACCGGTGCAGTCCTCAGGAGCGACCTGCAGCGTGTAGCGCTCATCTTCCATGCCCTTCCACTTGGGCCTGGCCCACTGGAAGGTGGCCGGTGCTTTGTCTGCCAATTCGGGGTTGTAGACCTTGGCGCGAATCACGGCATGCGGGCAGACCATGACGCACTTGCCGCACTGGATGCAGAGGTCCTTGTCCCAGACGGGGATGAACTGCGCGATATTGCGCTTCTCCCACTGCGCCGTGCCGGTGGGGAAGGCACCGCCCGCGGGAAGCGCGCTGACGGGAAGCTGGTCGCCCTGACCGCCGGCGATTTTACCCAGTACGTCATGCACGAACTGCGGAGCCTCGTGAGAGATGGCCGGGATCAGATCAAACTCCGAGGTTGACTGACCGGGGAGCTCAACCTTTTCCAGATGTGCCAGAGCGGCATCGACGGCGGCGTAATTTTTCTGCACCACCGCTTCGCCACGCTTGCCGTAGGTCTTCTGGATAGCTTTCTTGATTTGCCTGATGGCCTCTTCACGGGGCAGGACGCCGCTGATGGCGAAGAAGCAGGTTTGCATGATGGTATTAATGCGCGAGCCCATACCGGCCTCGCGCGCGACGGTGTAGCCATCGATCACGTAGAACTCAATCTGTTTGCGCAGCAGTTCCAACTGCACGGTGCGGGGCAGTCTGCTCCACACTTCGCTGGCCGAGTAGGGCGAGTTGAGCAGGAAGACCGCACCGGGCATAGCTGCTTCCAGCACATTCATCTTCTCGAGGAAGCTGAAGTTGTGGCAGGCGACGAAGCTGGCCTGCGTGATCAGGTAGGTGGAACGGATGGGATTGGGACCGAAGCGCAGGTGCGAGGTGGTCATGGAGCCGGATTTCTTGGAGTCGTAGACGAAGTAGCCCTGCGCGTAGTTGCTGGTCTCACTGCCAATGATTTTGATGGAGTTCTTGTTGGCGCCGACGGTGCCGTCAGAGCCCAGGCCATAGAAGAGCGCGCGCACGGTTTGGGGATCTTCCGTGGAGAAGGCCGGATCCCAACTGAGGCTGGTGTGGCTAACGTCATCGTCAATGCCGATGGTGAAGTGGTTCCTGGGCGCGGGTTTCTGCAACTCGTCGAAGACGCCCTTGACCATGGCCGGGGTGAACTCCTTCGAGGAGAGGCCGTAGCGTCCACCGACGACGACAGGCATGGCGGTGAAGGGAAGACTGGCGGCGTTCTCCGCCAGCACAGTGATTACGTCCTGATAGAGCGGCTCGCCCGCCGCACCGGGCTCCTTGCAGCGGTCCAGAATGGCAAGCTTCTTCACTGTGCTGGGCAGTGCGCTGAGGAAGGCGCTGGCGTCGAAGGGCCGATAGAGCCGGACCTTGAGCACGCCCACCTTCTCGCCCTGGCGAGTCATGGCATCCACGGCCTCTTCCGCTGCTTCCGCGCCAGAGCCCATAACGATCATGACGCGCTCGGCATCGGGAGCGCCGTAATAGTCAAAGAGATGATAGGCGCGGCCGATCACTTTGGCGACGCGATCCATCACGCTCTGTACGATGGCTGGAGCAGCGGCGTAGTAGGGGGAGCAGGCTTCGCGCGCCTGGAAGAAGACGTCAGGGTTCTGTGCAGTGCCGCGAATGCGCGGGCGATCAGGACTGAGCGCATTCATGCGGTAGTCAATGATGTATTTGTCGTCGACCAGGACACGGATGGCATCGTCGCCAATCGGAGTGATCTTGCCGACCTCGTGCGAGGTGCGGAAGCCGTCAAAGAAATGCATGAACGGCACGCGCGCCTCCAGCGTGGCAAGCTGCGCCACCAGCGCCAGATCGTGCGCCTCCTGCACGGAGTTGGAGGCCAGCATGGCCCATCCGGTGGAGCGGCAGGCCATGACGTCGGAGTGGTCGCCGAAGATGGAGAGCGCGTGTGTCGCCAGAGTGCGCGCGGTTACGTGCATGGTGGCCGGGGTGAGTTCACCGGCGATCTTGAACATATTGGGAATCATCAGCAGCAGGCCCTGGCTGGCGGTGAAGGTGGTGCCAAAGGCACCGGCCTGCAATGCGCCATGGAGTGCACCGGCGGCGCCGCCCTCACTCTGCAACTCTTCGACGACTGGCACAGCGCCCCAGATGTTAGTTTTGCCTTCGGCGCGCCATTGATCGGCCCACTCGGCCATGGGCGACGAGGGGGTAATTGGATAGATCGCCACTACTTCGGACAGGCGATACGCCACCGACGCGGCGGCTTCGTTCCCGTCCATAATCACAGTCTTCTTGTCACTCATGCGGAAAGCCTCATCGCGCGGCCAAGCCTAGTGCGACCGCTAGGGTGAGTCTCGTCGGAGGAGGAATCTGTCGCAGTGATGCGAGACACAAGCAGGGGCAGAAATCCCATATAGAGAAACGAATTTTATAAGATGCAACTGTATTTGAGTCAGATAACGCGGATCGGACCGGCGCGCGGATGCAGGCAATGAAGGAATTCAGCGGCCATGGAAGTGATCAGGACCATGCTTGGTGCGGATGCCTACTGAGCGTGGACAACAATCAGGTTGCATTCACGCGCGATTGGCTTCACTTATTTCAGCCTTGCGAAGGCTGTGGCAGCAGGATGAGCTATTCGCACCTCTATTGGGTCCGATAGAATTCTCGCGGTGTCGAAGTTGAACGAGGCGTAAGGAGATCGATGGCTAAGGAAGAGAAGATTGCGCGCAGGGCATTTCTGAAAGGCGCCGCAGGAGCGCTGGGAGCAGCGACTCAGCTGGAAGGGTTGCCTCATTTTGCCGATGGGCAGAAGATGCCCGGACGAGATCGTGGTACGTGGGACGAACGCATCCGGTATCCGCGGGTCTTTCGCGGGGCAGCGCTGAAAACGATCTCATTTCCTCTGGGCGGCGTGGGCGCCGGGAGCATTGGGCTGGGAGGGCGCGGACAACTGCGCGATTGGGAGATCTTCAATCGGCCGAACAAGGGATTTTCACCGTCGTATGCTTTTCCGGCGATCTGGGTCCAACAGGGGAACTCAAAGCCTGTAGCTCATGTGCTGGAAGCGCGGATTCTGCCGCCGTATGAGGGACAGGATGGTCTTGGATCGAACAATGCACCGGGATTGAGCCGCCTGGAAGACGCCGTATTCACAGGGGAATATCCATTGGCGCACATTGATTTCAAGGATTCCTCGCTTCCGGTTACGGTGAGTCTGGATGCATTTAGTCCCTTCATTCCGCATGAGCCGGATGCCTCGGGCCTGCCAGTGGCGGTGCTGCGCTACCGCGTCACGAATCATCGATCGTCCGTGGCTAAAGTGGGGATCTGCTTTTCACTGGATAACGTGGTGAAGAGGAAAGATGTGCGCGGCTCGCGCAAGGAGAAGGACACCCGGCGGAATCAATACAGGGATGAGGGGGCGCTGGCCGGGCTTCTACTGGATAATCCGGGATTGCCGGCGGACGATTCCATGTTTGGGAGCGTTGCTCTGAGCGCTGCCCGCGGCGAGGGTGTGAGGGTATCGCACTGGGAAGGCTGGCCGAGCGGACGCTGGTGGAACTCGCCCTTGCTGTTTTGGGATGCATTCTCGGCAGCGGGCGAACTGGGCGAGGCCCCGGCACAGCATGGTTCCGTGGCTGCGCTTTGCCTGCAGAGGACAATTGAACCGGGAGAGAGTGGAGACTTCACGTTCTTGCTGGCTTGGCACTTTCCTAACAGGACGCCGAACTGGTGTGGCTGGGCGGCTCCGGAAGGGAAGGGCGATACCAATATCGGCAACCACTACGCTACCCGCTTCAAGGATGCATGGGAGGCAGCGAAGTATGCCGCGGATCATCTGGATCATCTGGAAGAACGCACACGACTGTTTGCTCAAGCACTCAGAGAGAGCACATTGCCCGGCGTGGTGAAAGAGGCTGCGAGCGCGAATCTATCGACACTGGCGAGCACAACCTGCTTTCGCACGGCGGATGGTGAGTTTCACGGGTTTGAAGGGAGCAACGACACCGAGGGATGTTGCTTTGGTAACTGCACGCACGTATGGAATTACGAGACAACGACCACGTTTCTCTTTCCGTCGCTTGCGCGCTCGCTGAGAAAGGCCGCCTTTGGCTATTCGATGGATGAGCAGGGAGGGATGCGCTTCCGGCAACTACTTCCGGATGGATACGCGCGCTCCGGAGTTGCGGCGGCAGACGGCCAGATGGGACAGATTGTGCATGCGTATCTGGACTGGAAGGTGTGTGGAGACGATGCATGGGCACGCGAGATGTGGCCCAAAATTCAAAAGGCAATTGCATTTGCCTGGGAGCCGGGCGGCTGGGATCCGGAGAAGCAGGGAGTGCTTACGGGGGTACAGCACAATACTTACGATGTAGAGTTCTATGGGCCTAACCCGATGTGCGGAATCTGGTATCTGGCTGCCTTGCGAGCGTGCGAGGAGATGGCGCGGGCACTGGGGGACCTGTCGGCGGCAAATGAGTACCGGCTGATCTTCGAGCGGGGAAGCCGCTGGGTGGACGGCAATCTCTTTCAGGGTGACTACTTTGTGCAGCGCGTGGTGGGCCGCCGGCCGGATCAGATTGCGCCTCATCTGCGTGCCGGCATGGGATCGGACAATCCGGAGAATCCTGAGTATCAGGTGGGAGATGGATGCCTGGTGGATCAGCTCGTTGGGCAATACCTTGCGGATGTTGCCGGACTTGGGCCGCTGGTCTCTACCGATCATGTGCGTTCCACGCTGCATTCGCTTCTGCGCTTCAACTACAAGCGTTCGCTGGTGAATCACAATAATGTCGAGCGCACGTTTGCGTTGAATGACGAAGCGGCACTGGTGATTTGCGATTATGCGAATGTGCCGAGGCCGCGCATTCCCTTTCCGTACTTTGAAGAGGTGATGACTGGATTTGAGCACTCAGCAGCGGCGTTGATGATTTATTCGGGGCTGGTTGCGGAGGGTGTGGAGTGCATCGGAAATATACGCGCGCGGTACGACGGGATCAAGCGCAATCCATGGGATGAGGCAGAGTGCGGACACCACTATGCGCGCGCGATGGCCGCATGGAGCAGCGTGGTTGGTCTGAGCGGATTTTCTTACGATGGAATCGCGAAAGCGGTCACCGCCGTGCCACGGATTCCGCATCGCAGGTTCCATTGCCTGTGGGCCAGCGGGACGGGATGGGGCACATTCACTTACGAACCATCGGGTTTGCAGGGCACGCGGTTTTCACTTCAGGTGCTGCATGGAGAGTTGAACGTCCGCTCGTGCGAGATCACATCGTCTGCCGCTGCTGTGTCCGTGCGCTGCGGCGGAGAGAAGATCGAACATACGCTGGAGGCCAATGGAGAAGTGGCAGTGATACGGCTCCGGCGCATGGCTGTTCTGGGGCAAGGCAGTTCGCTGGTTGTGGAGGCGGGGGCGTGAGCCAGCCGGATGTGGCCGCGAAGCCGTGGGTTGTGCTGGTGGGAGGGTTTCTGGGAGCCGGAAAGACGACGCTGATTCTGGCGGCGGCGAAGGAACTCCACCGCCGAGGGTTGCGATGCGCCGTAATTACCAACGACCAGGGAGACGTGCTGGTTGATACTGCGTATACGTCACGGAACGGCTTGCTAAGCAGCGAAGTGACCGGGGGATGTTTCTGCTGCCGTTTGTCGGAGCTAGTTGAGGCGATGGATGCGCTGCGGCGATTTTCTCCGCATGTGATTTTTGCCGAACCTGTGGGTAGTTGCACGGATCTTTTCGCTACGACGCTTTTGCCCTTGAGGGAATACAGCGACACGTACAGGCTGGCGCCGTTCACTGTGCTGGTGGACCCTGCGCGGGCGAGCGAACTGCTGGATAATGGCGCGGATGACAACCTCAGCTTCCTGTTCAGAAAGCAACTGGAAGAGGCCGACCTGATCTGCATGAGCAAGGCGGATGTGGGTTTGCCTGTGCCGCTTCTCGGCTCCCACGCGATTCGACAACTGAGCGCCAGGACGGGGCAGGGAGTGGCGGCGTGGCTTGATGAGATCTTGTCCGGGGCGATTTCGTGCGGCGGTCAGGTTCTGGACATCGATTATGAGCAGTATGCGCGGGCTGAAGCCGCAATGGCCTGGCTGAATCTGCAGGCGGAAGTTCGTCCGGCTCCTTGGCAATCGTCGGCGATGCTTATGGGACCCTTGCTGGATGCGATTGATGTTGAACTGACGAAGGCAGGGATCTCCATCTGCCACCTGAAGTTGGTGATGGACACGCCCGGTGGCTTTCTGAAGGCGGCCATCTGCAAGAACGGGCAGGAGCCGGTTGTGGAGGGAGATCTCGATGCTTCCCCGGCCGGGGTGCATCATTTGATCCTGAATCTTCGCGCGCTTGGATCAGCGGCGCAGGTGCAGGAGATTGTGGAGGGTGCACTTCAACGGCTGCCCGCTGAGTTACGCGGTATGGAGATTCGTTGCTTCCATCCTGGCGCGCCAAAGCCGGAGCGCCGGATGACGCCAGTGGCATGAGCGAGGGGATTGACGCTTCGTCCTCTTGTGCTTGCGACGGCCAGAGGACAAGCTTGCGGACTTCTTCAGCGATCGGATGCGAACGCACGTCCTGGCGGCCTTTTCTCAGGCTCCAGGACGGGCGTTCGTCACTCTCAGTCATTCTGTTGTTCTGATGCCTGTGGCACACGGCAGGAGACAGATAGCTACTCGTCCTCCTCCTCAACCGGGCGCCTGGCGTTGGCCAGGATTTTGTCGGCAACGGGTTGGGGCACGAAGTCGTAGTGATCCATCTCCATGTGGTAGCTGCCCTTGCCCTGGGTCATAGAGGTGAGTTGGGTGCCGTAGGTGAGCATCTCGGCCATGGGAACCTCTGCATTGACGATGGAGACCCTGCCCCGGCTCTCCATGCCCTGCGGGCGTCCGCGGCGTCCGCTCAGGTCGCCCATGATGGCTCCGGCAAACTCTTCGGGGGCCTCGATCTCAACTTTCATGATGGGCTCAAGAAGGGCGGGCTTGCA
>DAIDGZ010000140.1 GCA_027452125.1 Acidobacteriaceae bacterium
CGTCCGGCTTGCGGTTTAGGTGGGGGGAGGGGGGGGTACCACCCTTTTTGCCTCGTTTGCGGCTGCTGTTTGCTGATATAACCTATTTCCGATCATAGGCTTACGGGGCTTCTGACTAACGAAAACCGGGCCGAAACATGCGTGTATTTATGCTAAAAAACGCGCTTTTTATCGAGGTAAATGCTGCATTTAATGAGGGTTTTGGGCAGGTTCGGACCTTCCCGCTGTCTGCCGCCTGCCGGGTCGGGCTGGGACCTGTGGCATGAGGGCGTTTTGTGCTCCAGTTGAAGGATAGGACATAGGCGGGAAATGATCTGCAAACGGGCGGGGAAAAATTTTGCGGGCTCGCCGAGGCGGCATGGCCTGCAGTGGCGGCAGCAGGGTGCATCGACGGCTCGCGTTGCAACGGAGAGATTTTAGGCGTGCGCTCCGACAGGCGGGAAAAGCGGGCTAGCAAGGGTTCATGCCCTCCCATTCATCCACGATGAAGCCGTGGATGAATGGGACACAAAGCGTTTGTGGCAGGGGATGACTGGACCATCTGCCCATCTGTCCACTAAATCTTGCTCGTGAAATACACAACTAAACCAACTCCACATAGAAAATAAAGTGTGACTTCCCACCAAAACCACCCCGGTTCTTTAGCGCGGTACACCCAGCCATCGAAACGGACCCACACTCTTCCGGTCAACGTCCAAACGACACTTGCAGAAATTAAGACAACGCCGAGTATTAGAAAAATATACGGCGGGCTTAGAAGTGAGTTCGAATCAGACATGAATAAGGCTCCCATACCTCCCCGATTACACGAAGCAATTCCTGCGATTACTGGCAAGTGGCCTCGATTCGCTCTTCATCATACATACAGAATGAAACTCTGTGCTGTGCCCTGTTCATCGCGCTTTTTTGTCAAGTTCCAATAGATGCTTTACAGGTTGTTATCAGGAGATGCTTTACAGTTTTGCGGGTTCAGCCAGCACACCACTCGAGTGGTGCGCTGGCTGGCGAGATCAATTTCCGAGATCAAGGAGTTGCAGAAGAAGACCAGAATCCGATCTTCGAGCCGTTCGATGGCGACGTTCTGAGCTGTGAGGGCGCGGCTGTCCAGGCGGACGCGGACTGGATTGGTCCTGCGCCGTCCCTACGGGACTCTCCGGCTTTATGCTTGCGCATCCCCCACGCTGAAGCGCGGGGCTAACTACCGTTGCGCCTACGGCGCGGGCGGCTTGCTTGTGCGGGCGGTTTGGGGTGTGTCGAGATTTCGTGTCGGGGTTTCGTGCTAGGTTGGGCCGGAGATTCCGTAGGCAGAAAATTCAGACGAACATACCCGGGGACCGGATCGTGTAGGTGCGCACTATGTGCTCTCCCACTCATCCACGATGAAGCCGTGGATGAATGGGACACAAAGCGTTTGTGGCAGGGTGTGCGCGGGCCTGCGACTTACTCGAAGAGCCAGTCCAGATTGACCGGGCCGCTGCCATTGTCTGCTGCGGTGAAGTTGACGTGCGGGGTGACGTGGTAGTCCGCGGGGATGAAGCCCAGGACGACGTAGTCGCCGCGGCCCATGTCCAATTGGTTTTCGCCCGCGGGGAGCGGCTTGGCCCAGACGGCCATGGCCGGAGCCCGGGGCGAGCCGACGGCGTTGAGCATGAGCAGGTTCCACTGCTCGGTTTCCGGATCGAGCACGGAGCTTTTGCCTGATCCGTCTGCCTGGAAGCCGACGAGGATCTGGGCGGGCTGCGCGAGGTCAAACGTGAGCGCGCCGCCGCGCCGGCGAGCGATGCGGATGCCCTTCATGCCGGCCAGTTCCGGCGCGAGATTATCAATGACGGCGGGGCCATCCTGAAAGAGCTGCGCGCCCTTCTCCACGGTGAACAACTGCCCTGCCCCGGGCTTGAGGGTGAAGGCGACCTGCGGGAAGGTCTGCACCACGGCGGTCTTCTGCACGGGCTTGCCGGAGAGCAGCGCGGCGCGGCGCTTGCGGAAGGTGGCCAGCTCCTTCTGGTACATGGGCAGGCACTGCTGCCAGTTGGGGTAGTTGTGCATGCCGCCGGGGAACGGGATGCGCCGCTGCGAGGTCTCCATGCCGGTGGCGGTGATGTAGGCCGGGCCAGCGACGCGGGTGAGTTCGCTGAAGCGATCGACGCTGAGGGCGAGCAGGGTGTCGGCCTGTTGCAGATGCGCCGCATCGTGGTCGTAGCCGTAGAGCAGAATCTGCTCAGCGGCCTTGACCTTGGCGTTGTAGAACTGCATCAGCAGCGCGATGGCGCGCATGTCATTGACGATGCGCTGGTACTCGGCCTTGTCCTGGGTGACGTAGGGGGCGGCGGCCTGGGCAGCGGCCAGCGCCTGCTGCGACGATTGCACGGTTTCGTCGCTGACGCCGATGGGGGTTTGGCCGTGGTGGGGCTGATGCCTGACCTCTTCGGCCACGTACTCGGCGAGACGTTCGCCGGGAGGTCCGTCGCCGGTCCAGAGCGTCTGCGCGGGGTTGAAGCGGTCAGGATCGATGAGCTGCGGCATGGTCATGCCGAGGGTGAGGGCCTGGCGATTGCCCTCGGTGATGCCGATGCGCGGCAGAAGGCTGGGCTGGCAGGGTCCGGCGAGGGTGTAGGCGTCGAGGAGCTTTTCTCCTGCCTGGGCGCTGCCGAAGCGCTGCGCGAACTGCGCCACCCAGTAGGCATGCTCCTTTTGCGGATCGCGGAAGGGATTCCAGGCATAGCGACCCCAGGAGGCAAACCAGATCCAGTCGCGCGCGGTCTGCATGAGGCGCGGATCGGTGTTGTCGCCGGAGTAGGGCCAGTCCCAGTAGCGCAGCGGATAGAGGTGGAGGCCCTGGATGCCGATGCGGGGATAGTTGGCCAGCGTCTCACGGACAAAGTCGGGATCGCCCCAGCGGAAGGGCTCGAGATTGGACATGAGGTGGACGTTGGAGATGGCAACGTTCGAGTCCTCGGAGAGCATCTGGAAGCGAGCGCGCACGGAGCCGCGCACGTTGGTCCAGGTGAGCGACTCGCCGTTCCACTTGAACATGGTGTCGATGTTGGAGTAGAGCGGGCGCGCCTCTTTCATGACCGTATCAATGTCAGTGGCGTGAGCGCGGACGACGATGGGCGGCTCGGTGGTGATGCCGGCTTCCTTGAGGCCATCTTTGACGCCGGGGATGATGGTTTTGGTGAGCCACTCGGCGCCGTAGTGGGGGCTGAGCGCCTCACCGAGGGTCATCATCAGGCCGGCGTGCGGATACTCCCTGATGAACTCGGAGATGACATAGCGGGTGTAGGCGCTGGCGATGGGGTTGGGCGTGGCGAGGTGGTAGGGCAGATGGTGGGCGCGGGCAAAGGTGTGCGAGAGATGGATGTTGTAAAAGCCCTGGAGAATCCAGATGCCGCGCTTGTCTGCCTCGGCGGTGAGCCACTTGAACATGGCGATGTTCTGCTCGAGCTGCGCGGTAGGCAGTTCCTGCGCCTCAGGGTATTTGGGCAGGCGGAGGAGGCTGGTGAAGGGATGGCCGTTCCAGAGATAGAGCGAGTTGTAGCGCTCTTCGGCGAGCATGTCGAGGTACTTGATCCAGCCGGCCTTGTCGTAGAAGAAGGGGAAGTTCTTCGGGGTGTAGAGGTAGTCGTACTCGGCGCCGTCGTAGGTGATTTCCTGCTTCTGCATGCCGATGCAGACGCCGCGCAGTCGGAGCGCGGGATGCTCGGTGTCGTCGATGCCAGTGGGCAGGGCGCCGGAGGAGCGGATGCGGTCAGCCAGTTCGAGTTCGCCGTAGAGCACGCCGGAGGGATCGCTGCCGGCGATGACCCAGGTATTGCCCACCTGCTGGATGTGGAAGGCTTCTTCCGCCTGGGGCCAGAACGCGGGCAGGTCCTTGAAGCGTGCCATCTGTGGCGCGGTGCGCAGGCCAACGACGATGCGCGCGCCGGAGGGCGGCTGCCTGACGGCAGCGAGGGCCTGACGCAACTGCTGCGCGCCCCACAGTTCGCGGGCCGAGGCGTTCTTCCCGGTGTCGAGTTTGATGGGCGCCGTCTGCGCAGCCAGCGTACATGCAAGCAGGAAGGCGCATCCGGCGGCCGCATGCAGGGCGCGGCGGCTGATCCGATGGAGTCGTATGTTCATCATCTGCAACCTAGACTTTCTCAAAGAGCACGGCACGATAGGGCTTGCCGCTGAGGGTGAGTTTGCTTTTGCCGCTGAAGAGGCCGGGGACGGGTTCGGTGGTCATGGCCCAGGGATCGATGAACGTGGCCTTGAAACTGACCCGGGGCGGAAGCGGGAACTCGTACTCGCCGACACAGTGGTAGTCAAAGAACCAGAGGTAGAGCTGACCGGGGTTGCCGGCGTTGAGGTAGTAGGGATCGGCAGAGGCCATGAGGCCGGTGGTGCCGGACTTCTCCAGCAGCCTGCGGAGGAAGGTGATGCGGGCGGGGCTGGCGCCGTGCAACTGGCCGGCGTCAGACCAGGCGGGGCTGCCGTCGGTGGAGGCGTAGGTTTCGCCGTGCGTGGCGTAGACGCCGTTGACGACAGCGCGCCAGAAGCGGTAGGTCATCTCCTCGGGCGAGAGATTGCCCCAACGGCGGGCGATGTTGCCCTCGTACTGGATCTCGTCGTAGAGGATGGGCTTGTTCCAGGCGGCGAGGCGCTCGGCGGACTTTTCGAAGTCGTAGGTTTGCAGGCTGGCATGGGTGCACCAGGGCCGGGTGTAGTCGTACAGGACGCGGCTGTAGTGGATGGAGCGCAGACGGCTATGGGGATCGCACTCGGTGATGATGCGGAAGAAGCGGTCCCAGTCCTTCATGGTCTTGGTGCGAACCAGGTCGTATTCATTGGCCACGGACCACCAGACATTCCGATATGCGGAAAGTCGCGCGATGGCATAGCGCAGGTAACGGTCGTCCGCGGCGGGGGGCATGGCTTTGAATCCCCAGGCGTCGTAAGGATGGAAGAGGATGACGTCGGCCTGGATATCGGCGGCGAGGAGGTCCTGCACACAGCGCTCGAAGTGCTGAAAGTAGGCGGGGTTGAGGCGGGCGAGGTCAAAACGCTCACCGGTTTTGCCGCCGTCGCTCAGGTCTTCAGGCCGGGTGACGGCGGTGCTCTTCTCAAAGGGCATGGCGACCGGCTGGATGCTGCCTAACGACTTGGGCAGCAGGCACATGCGTACCTTGTTGAAACCAGCCTTTTTGAGGTTTTCCAGGGTTTCACGCTGATAGGGCTCACCGATAAAGCCGTAGGAATAGCAGGTGGTGCCAAAGGGAAAATAAGGCGTGCCGTCGGCATGCTGGAAGTGAAAGGCATGGGCTGTGTGGACCGGGCCGCGATTTGCCGCATGAGCCGGTAGACACTCAAACGTGCCCGATTGGCCGGCCAGTTCCTTCACCGTGCTGGTGGTTTCATAGCTCCACGATCCGGGTGCGTCGGGCGAAAAGCGCACCTTGTAGACGCCGTTGCCGTCGTAGAAGCCGGCCACCTCCACGATGCGATGTCCGAGGGCAAAGCGCGCACCAAAGGTCACATCCACAAAGGGATTGCCACTGGAAGGACCCTGGGCAGAAGCCTCAAAGACGCCCCACTGCTCCACCGTTGCGCTGGATGCCATGGGGGATGCCGCAGCAGCGGCCGTAGCAGAAAATCCAGTGGCCATGGCGCCGGCGCCCAGCTTCATCAACTCTCTCCGATTCATTGTCCCTCACCGACCGACAGGCCGAAACTCACTTTCATTTTTTGCGCGAGCTGGCCTACGCCGCCCGCTGCCTCTCAGCCAAGTTCGTTCTACACAGCTTCCAGCGGGGTGTCAATCACGTTGGGAAAACTGAAAATTATTGCGCCCCGCGTGGATATGGACGTATAACTGAAGTGTCATCATGTCTTTGTTACGGGAAGGCGGAAAACGCTGCCATGCCACGCAAGTCTGAAACT
>DAIDGZ010000141.1 GCA_027452125.1 Acidobacteriaceae bacterium
GTGATAGTCGGGTATGGCCTTCCAAACACCCTCGCTTTGCGTCCTCATGGTGTGAATATCGTCGTCACAATCGCAGTCCTTATCGCTGGCGAGCCTGTAGCCCTGATGAGCTTTGAGCCAAGCATCGACCACACTCCGCTGCTCGGCAGTGAGCGTGTGGCTACTGAAGCTGTTGTGAGATGAAGCCAGCAGAACGGCAACGATCAAAAAGAAATTCATTCCCGCCATCATACATAGTCCAACCGGATTTCGGGCGAGTTGTCGGCCATCTGAAGATGCCCTGAAACGAATGCGCTCTCCCCGGACCGCCTCTGCCGCGCGGCTGGTGGCCACGATCTCGGAGGTATCATCATTCGGCTGAGGGTGCCCCCGGTCTCGTTTCTGAGACCGGGGATGATGACAAATTCGACTACGCATCGGCGCTTTTGAGCCATTGCGCCCGGTTGGTCGGCCACTCTTCCCTCACAGAAAGCGTCACCCCATTCTCCGCCTGTCACTGTCCCGCCCAAGAATCGGCGACCACCGCCGCTGTCAACCACCCTTCCCTCATCCGCCCCCCGCATCTCTCGCAAATCAAAAAACTTCCACCGCCCTCCCCTTTGCAGAGAATTTTCCTGCTTTCTTCTATCCTTGCCTCAGGCTGCCCAAAATCCACACCAGCAATCCCTGGGCGGAGAGCTCAAGACCGCTCCCCGGTGCCTCGCAGTTGGGTGCCAGAGAGGGTTGAACAGCTCAACCCCTTGAAAACGGACGGTTTTTTATCGATAAAACGCGCGTTTTTCTGCATAAATACACGCCGTTTTCGGCCCGGTCTCCGCTCCAGACAATCCCCGCAAATTAATGATAAAAAGCAGGTTGCCTCCCCCGCCCGCGCCCAGAAAGGCGCAAAAAAGCCACCCACCCCTCCCCCCGGTCAGGAAGGTCGAAGTTCGGGTCTCTGCATTGGCTCTGGGATGGAAATCGAAGCTCCCCCGCCACGGGGTGAGCGCCCGGGTCTCGCGACGGAAACCCGGGAAGGGGATGTGGGATGAGGGTTGGAGTTTTCTGCTCCAAGCTCCGGCAGGAAAACGCCCTAGTTGGACGCCGCCGTCGCAGCCGGGCAGGCGCAGCTGGCTCCGCACGGAGCCGCACTGGCCGCCGGCGCGCACTCCGTGCTCGACGAGTTGCTCGAGCCGCTGCTCTTCGACGCGTAGTCGTTCACATACCACCCGGCGCCCTTGAACTGAAGCCCCGGCGCAGTCAGAGGACGCTCCAGAGCGCCGCCGCACTGCGGGCAGGCGCGCTCCGGCTCCGCGTTGAAACTCTGGATCTTCTCAAAACGATGGCCGCACTGGGTGCAGCGATATGGATAGAGAGGCATACTGAATATCCCTCCGTAAAGAGATAGTTTTTCAGCCTTTATTGTACCGGAAAAGCCATAAAAACACCGCTGTGCGCGGGCTTACTGCCCAGGCTTGTGCGCCCGCGGATGAGTCCGGTCGTAAACCTGCGTCAACTGCGAGGCGGTCAGCTGCGTATAGCGCTGCGTGGTCGAAAGCCGCTCGTGCCCCAGCAATTCCTGGATGGCGCGCAGGTCCGCGCCCTCTTCCAGCAGGTGTGTGCCAAAGGCATGCCGCAGGGTGTGCGGATGCACATCTGCCGAGAGCCCGCGCAGAATGGCGATGCGCTTCACAATGCGGCCCACGCTGCGGGTGGTGAGCCGGGCCTGGTTGCCCGGCGACTGCAGACCGCGCAGCCGCAGATTCAGAAACAGCGCTTCCGGGGCGGCATCCTGCGGGCTCTCCACCGCCGCCAGCCGCGCCGCCCGCTCCGCCAGATAGGCGCGCAGTGCCACGGCAGCCGCATCGCCCAACGGCACCAGGCGCTGCTTCTGTCCCTTGCCGCGGATGAGAATCGCCTCATTGGACCATTGGATGTCGTCGAGGTTCAGCCCCGTCAGCTCGGCGTTGCGGATGCCGCATCCATAAAGCAGCTCCAGGATGGCCCGGTCACGCGCCGGCCAGCTCGCCGCATCGTCACTCACCGAATCCACCGCGCGGTTCAGTTGCTCGATGCTCGGCACCCGGGGCAGATGCTTGGGTAGCCGCGGCGTCGCCACCAATGAGGCGGCATTCTGCTCGATATACCCGGCCCGCGCCAGCCACTTGAACCAGCTGCGGATCGCGGCCAGCGCGCGTGCAGCCGAGGCGCGGGAAAGCCCGCGCTCGTCCAGCGCACCAAGATACGCGCGGATGTGCGTGTGCTCGATACGTTCCACGCTCAGCTCGCGGCTGATGGCAGTGGCAAACCATGCGGCAAAGCCGTGCAGTTCGCGGGTGTAGGCGCGCAGAGTGTGTGCCGAGGCGCCCCGTTCATGGGCAAGCACATGCAGATAGGCATCGATGAGTGGAGCCAGCGCCGAGTTGAGGGACGCATCCTGTCCTTCGGTGCTCTGCGAAGGCACAACCGGGGCGGCCTCGGTGGCCATCATGCCTGCTCCTCAGTCCGTGCCACCCGGGCACGTCCGCCGCGGTGTACCACAAATCGGGCGGCCTTGGCGGGCAGCGAAGGAGCAGCTTCCAGCGCCGTCTCCTGCCGGGTGGCCCGGGGGTGGTGCTGACGATGTACGGCCTTCAGCCTGCCCAGGGCCAGATGCGTATACACCTGCGTGGTTGAGATGTCTGCATGCCCCAGCAGCGTCTGCACGCTGCGCAGGTCCGCGCCGTGCTCCACCATGTGCGTAGCACAACTATGGCGCAGCATATGTGGACTTGCTCCGTTACCCGACAGCTTTACCAGTTGCCATACCCATTGCCGGGTGAGCGGCATGCCGCGCAAAGAGAGAAACAGCCGCGCCCGCTCAGTGCGGTCCGCTCTGGCCTTACGACCTGCGCCAATGCGTTCCAAATGCGGGCGCCCCTCTCGCAGATATACCTCCAGCGCCTCAATGGCGGCATAGCCCAGCGGCACAATCCGCTCCTTGTCACCCTTGCCACGCACGTGCACACAGCCCTGGTCCAGCGTCAGGTCGCCGGTCGAAAGTCCCGTCACCTCTGAAACTCTTAGTCCCCCGGCGTAGAGCAGCTCCAGGATGGCACGGTCGCGCAACGCCGCAGCATTAGCCTGAGGATGCATGGCAGCCTTGGTCGCGCGCTCCAGCATCTCCGCCACCTCAGCCTCGGCCAGTGATTTGGGCAACACTTTCCAAGCCTTGGGCGACTCGATATTGACTGTGGGGTCATGGTGGATGCGCCGGTCGAGCAACAGCCACTTATAAAAGCCGCGCAAGCAGCTCAACTTCCGCGCCGCTGAGCGTGCATCGATGCCGTGCGTATGCAAATGCTCTAAGAAGGCCGAAACATCCTGCTGCGCCGCTGTCAGCAGTACCCCCAGGCGCGTCTCCAGAAACTCGGCAAAGGTCTTCAGATCGCTGTCGTAGGCCTCGCAAGTAAGTGGCCGAAGCCCTTTTTCCACACGTAGATACGCCTGATAGTCCCGCAGCAGCTCCAGATTGCCCTTGCCATTCACAGTTTCGATTATCCGCGCCGCTAGGAGCCTGCGGAGGACAACGGCGCGGTTACCGTACCTGCTTCATTACGGAATCAACTTCATCACTTGCGCAGCGGTCAGATCATACTTGCGTGAAATCCCCTGCACGATCTCCTGCGGTCCAGTACTCCTCAATCTCCTCAAGTGGCTTGTTTTTGGTCTCCGGCACAAAGCGCGCGGTAAAGAGCGCCTGCGCCAAGCACATGACCGCCAGAAAACCAAGCGTAAAGGCCTTGCCTATCTGGTGGAAGGCGTACGGAAATAGAAGTACAACCACGGCATTAGCCACCCACTGTAACAGTACCGGCAGAGACATGGCCGCACCGCGCACGTCATTGGGAAAAATCTCGGGCACCAGCGTCCAGAAAACTGGCCCCACACAGGCCGCAAAGAAGGCAAGGTAGGCCAGTATCAGCGCTAGCACCAGAAGTCCGTAAAACTGTCCAGTAAGAGCGGCTACAAGCAATCCGGCCAGAGACGCCATCATGCCCAGTGAGCCAACGATGTAGAGCGGCTTGCGCCCGTAGCGGTCAATGACCCAAAAGGCGACCAGGGTAAAGAGAAACTGCGTAAGTCCAACAAAAAAAGTGGAGATGAGCGCACCATCCACCTTCCATCCCGCTGAAAGAAAGATGGCAGGCGCGTAGTCGATGATGGTGTTGATACCTGAGATGTGTATCAAGATCGCCAGGCAGGCGCTTATACCCAAGGCGCGACGGACCCCGGGACGACTAAGTCCTTCCCGTGATCGACGCTCATCGGTCAGCGATTCAACAATCGCCTCCAACTCACGACGCGCTCCCTCCTCGCTCTCAATCCGTTCCAATAGTTGGAACGCTTCTCGGCGCTTACCCGCGATCACCAGATAGCGCGGCGTCTCGGGGGCCAGCGCAATCAGCAGCAGAAACAGCACAGAAGGTACGGCTCCCGTTAAAAACATCCAGCGCCAGTTGTCCGGTCCGGTATCTCGCAACAGGTAGTTGATGCAATACGAAATAACGATGCCGGTGATGATTGACATCTGGTAGAAGGTGCCCATACGCCCGCGAATCGAAGGCGGCGACACCTCGGCGACATATATGGGCGACAATAGCGACACCCCACCCACTGCGATTCCACCCAGGAATCGCGCGGTGATGAAGAGCATAAAACTGGGCGCCAGCGCCGTGGCCAGTGAAGTGACGGCAAACAGCATGGCTACCCACACCAGCATGCGTTTGCGGCCAAAGCGGTCAGTGTAGCGACCGGCCAAAAACGAGCCCAGAACGCAGCCGAAGAGCAGCGAGCTGAAGGCCCACCCTAGGCTTATGTCACTCAGCGCAAAGTGGCGGGTCAGGAACGGCCCGGCACCGGTGATGATGGCGACATCAAAGCCAAAGAGCAACCCGCCGAGCGCGGCCGTGCAACCCAGAAATAGAACGTAGCGCAGATGAATGGAACGGGGAAGCGTTTCAGACACGCCGCAACCCTAGCAAGAGCGTACGGCCCTTGTCCACGGCGTTGTGCAGACTAGATCAGATATGGCGCATGTTTGTTTTCCGAACGTTCACGTGAAAAATTCGCCGCTATGACGGAAAATAGATGTGAATGACATTATCAATAGGGATTGAGAGAGATTTGACGTCAGCACAGACTGAAGTGCAAAAGTGGCACGCCGCTGAGTTTATGCGGCTGGTTTTGGAGCGGAAGCCTCGTGTAGCGGTCTTTGACTGCGATGGTACCCTGTGGAGCGGCGACTCGGGCTATGGATTTATGGTGTGGTCGCTTGAGCAGGGCTTGGTTTCCCGCTCTACCAGCGACTGGATTGACACGCGGCATCGCGCCTATCGCGCCGGGCAGGTCAGCGAAGAGACGATATGCGGCGAGATGGTACAGATCTACGCAGGCCTGCGCGACCCGGAGTTGCGCGCTGCCGCCGCAGAATACGTGCGCCAGTTTGTCCGCGAGCAGGTGTTTGCGGAGATGGACGCACTGGTTGCCGCGCTGCGCCATGCAGGCACGGAACTGTGGGCCGTCAGTTCAACGAACAAATGGGTGGTGGCCGAGGGCGTGCGTCCCTTCGGTATTGCGGAGGAACGCGTGCTGGCCGCCGAAGTCCGTGTCCAGGAAGGCCTGATCACCTCCGAACTGGTCGACGTGCCCACCGGTCCCGGCAAGGCTGCGGCACTCAGGCGGGTGGGTCTGGAACACCCGGATGCCGTCTTTGGCAACTCGGTGCACGACTTGGCCATGCTGGAGATTGCCCGCCATGCGTACCCTGTGAATCCCTCGCCTGCGCTGCTCGAGGCTGCCGCCCGCCACGGCTGGGGTTATTTCCGCCCAGCCACGGTGGAGGGTGCGCAGGCCGCCGTAGGCGGCGAGTAATCGCATCTGAGGCGGTGCCGGTTTTGGTTCGATCAAAGCCGGCATTGCCCTGACGGCTTCGCCATCTATTTTGTTGCGTTTACACTAGAGAAGTGGAAGAGGCCATCTCCAACCCTGGCATGAAACCCCGGCCCGTCGGCCCCGCCCTGCGCTTTGTGGCGGCAGCCCTCATTGTGCGCGGCGAGGAGGTTCTGATCGGCCAGCGCCGGCCAGATCAGCCAATGGCCCTGCAGTGGGAGTTCCCTGGCGGCAAGATTGAGGCTGGCGAAAGCGCGGAGCAGGCGCTAGCCCGCGAACTGCATGAAGAATTGGGCATCCGCGCCACCATAGGCCAGCCGGTCACGCGCATTCGCCACAACTATCGCCACGGCGGAGCTGTAGATCTTCAGTTCTTTGCCGTGCATGAGTTCAGCGGGGAGATTGAGAATCACATCTTCCATCAGTTACGCTGGGTGCGTCTGCACGATCTTCCCTCATACGACTTCCTGGCTGCCGACCGCGGCCTAATCCGCGACTTGGCCGCTGGCAAGCTGCTGTAAGCATCCCACAGCGAAGATTGACTACCCCTTGCCTTGGAGGCATAACGCCTCGTCTGCAAGAAATGTCCTACACTCAATGCCCCGGCAGCATCCCCCATAGCATGGCCGCAGTCATGCCGATCACGATGATGCTGGTACCCCAGGCAATCCAGTTCCATAGTCGCGAATTTTTGTACTCCCCCATCAGATCAGTGCGGTTGATGAGCAGCAGCATCAGAATGATGACCACCGGCAGAAGCACGCCGTTCAGCACCTGCGAGAGAATGGCAACATTGATCAGTTGCGCATCCGGCAGCACCATCACCACCAGCGCGCCACCAGCCACCAGCAGCGTGTAGAGCCAGTAGAAGAACGGTGCTTCCTTGAAGCTCTTGTCCACGCCCGACTCCAGCCCCAAGCCCTCGCAGACTGTGTAGGCGGTGGAGAGGGGCAGAATAGACGCCGCAAAGATCGACGCGTTGAACAGACCAAAAGCGAAGAGCACGAAGGCATAGTCGACAGCCAGCGGACGCATTGCCTCAGCAGCGTCAGCGGCCACCTGGATGGCCCCCATGCCGTGCACGTAGAGAGTGGCTGCGCAGGCCACAACAATGAACCATGCCACTAGATCGGTAAAGAAGCTGCCAATAATCACGTCAAAGCGCGAGGCGCCGTAGTCCTTGACGCGAATGCCTTTCTCCACGATAGAGGACTGCAAATAGAACTGCATCCATGGTGCGATGGTGGTACCCACTACGCCGATGGCCATGTAGATGTAGGCCTTCTGGTGCCATACGCTCCGCGGCGGCATCTGCACCGTCGCAAGCAGCGCATCGTGCCAGCTGGGCTGTGACAGCACACCGGCAAAAATGTAGGAGATGTAGACCAGCGAGGCAATGAGGAAGATCTTTTCCGTGCTCTTGTAATCCCCGCGAAAGACCAGAATCCATACCAGTGCCGCGCACAGCGGGACTGAGATGAATTTGGAGACGTGGAACAGGTGCAGCGATCCGGCGATACCAATGAACTCCGTGATGACGTTGGTGAAGTTCACAATTACCAGAAGCACCATTAGCAGAAAGGTAAGGCGCAGCCCGAACTCCTCGCGGATCAGGTCACTCAGCCCCTTGCCCGTGACGACGCCCATGCGGGCGCACATCTCCTGGACGACAATCAACGCCAGGGTAATCGGGATGATCATCCACAGCAGCGTGTAGCCAAACTGCGCGCCGGACTGCGAGTATGTAAAGATGCCGCCCGAGTCATTATCGACGTTGGCGGTAATGATTCCGGGGCCGAGAACGGCCAAAAACAAGAGTGTCCGGGTTCGCCAGCGCTTCCACATCTTCGATAAATCCTAATGGGGACATTTGGAGTCCGTTCAGATGATTCGGTATCCTTCCTGACCATAACAGGCCGAGGGACAATTCGCGAATCCCTCCAGTAGAGGCCCTTGGACTGCGATGCTTTTTGATTCCTCACGGCTTATAGATAATCTGCACAGAGGCATACAATGCATTGCATGCTGTAAACGGCCAAAAGGAGCCTCCATGCAACCCAAAGATTCCAATGCAGCATTCAGTATCCGGCGCAGTCTGCTGGGCACTTTGGCCGCAGGACTACCCGCAGCAGCGCTGCTCGCCGGTGGAGCAGCCTCTGCCGAGGCCTCCAACCCACCCGAGGCACCGGAGGAGTTATTCGCGCTGGCCCGCCTGCGCAGCTACAAGAGCCGCCGATCATCCAGTTGGGATCGAACTGGCGGCAATGCTGACTGGGTCCCAGTGGCCCCGGGACAGGCCGTCACTCTAATCGATATTCGCGGCGCGGGCGTCCTCACGCATCAGTGGTTCACCATCAACTCGCCTGACCGCATGCACCTGAAGAATCTGGTCCTGCGCGCTTGGTGGGATGGCGAAGACACTCCCTCGATTGAGACACCCATCGGGGATTTCTTTGGCTTGGGGCTGGGCGAGTATTTCGTATACCAGTCGGCGCTCACTGCCGTAGCCCCTGTCAAGGCGCTGAACGCTTACTTCCAGATGCCCTTCGAGCATGCTGCGCGACTCACCCTGACTAACGAAGGTACGTTGCCGGTACACAGCCTCTACTTCGCCATTGACTATGTGGAACTACTCACCCTACCCGCCGGGCTCGGGCGCTTCCACGCCCAGTACCGCCAGTCTGCCCCATGCAAAGGCTGGACCGATAACTGGATGAGTAACAGCGCACCGCAGGTAAATGAGCAAAAAAATCTAAACGGAGCGGCTAATTACGTCTTTCTTGAGGCGGAAGGCAAAGGGCACTTCATCGGCGTAACCCAGGCCGTGGAACAAAACCAGGAGGGCTGGTTCGGCGAGGGAGACGACATGATATTCATCGACGGCGACCGCATACCCACCATCAATGGCACAGGTACCGAGGACTACTATAACGGCGCATGGGACTTCGGCGGCCAAGCCTTCGGCTATGAACACAACGGAGCACCGTTCGTTGTCGATCCAGAGCATATCGGCGGGCGCTATTGCCTCTATCGCTGGCACACCGAAAGCCCCATTACCTTCGAAAAGTCGATTCGCGTGACCATCGAACATGGCCATGCGAACCACCGTTCTGACAGCTTTTATTCCGTCGCTTACTGGTACCAGACAGAGCCGCATGCAGCGTTTCCCGCGCTGCCATCGGTGCAGGAGCGTATGCCCCGCATCTACGCTGCGGGAGGGCCAGCCGGCCCAGCGCTCATCCGCTGAGACCTGTCTTCAAACACCGGCTACCCCTTGTTGGGCGGCTTCAGGCCCAGCTCACGCATGGCAATCTGCAGGTCCATCCAGGCCTCCTTTTTCTGCCGCGGGTCACGTAGCAGGTACGCCGGATGGTAGGTCACGATCAGTTGCGCGCCGCGGAAGGCGTGCACACGGCCACGTAGCCCTGCCAGCGGCTGGCGCATCCCCAGCAGATAAGTGGCTGCCGTCGCGCCAAGCGCCACAATCACCTGCGGATGCACCACGTCGATCTGTCGGAACAGGAACGGCGTGCAGGTATTGGCCTCTTCCAGCTCAGGCGTCCGATTGCCTGGCGGGCGGCACTTCACCACGTTGGCAATGTAAACCTGCTCCCGTTTGAGCCCCATGGCCGCGATCATGTTGTTCAGCAATTGTCCCGCGCGTCCTACAAATGGTAGCCCCTGGGCATCTTCGTCGGCGCCTGGCCCCTCCCCCACAAACATCAGCCTTGCGTTCGGGTCGCCATCCGCAAACACCAGCTTGTTTCGCCCGGTATGCAGCGGGCACCGCGTGCAGTCACCGATCTCGTCTCTAATTAACTGCAAAGCCGCTGCGCGTCCTGCTGCAGGCACAGCTTCGCCCGCTGGCGGAGGCACAAAAATGGTCGTCTTCCGTGCTGGAATAGCTGGTTCCTCCCCAAAGGAATTTGCTTCTCCCTGCCCCTCGACGGGCCCAGGATGAACAGCCAGGGCGGCTTCACCCCTGCGCTCGACAACAACTGGCGTCTCTGCCTGCGGCAGGGAAGCCAAACCTGCAGCCTTGGACCTCTCCGGCGATGTCAGTAGATCTGGATCAACGGGTTTACGGTAAAGATCTGTTAGCCCCAGATCGCGATAGAAGCGCAAGCGCTCGGCCAGCGCCTGGCGCATAGCAGGATCCATTGGCGTCGCCAAGATGCTTTACTCCACCACAATCTGACGCCGGATAGCCCCCGGCACAACAGTTTCATTGAGCACGCTATCCTGCCGCGCCTTCTCGTTGTCCTGCTCGTCAATTTCAAGCACCAGAGATGTGGGCCTGCGCAGTGCCAAAATCTCGTCCAGAATACGATCCGCAAACTGCCGCTTCGGCAACTGCGGCAAATCGATGGCCTTATGTAGTGTAAGAAATGTCGCGGCATTCTGGTCGGCATCGATGCCCACAACATTCCCGGTCACATCATTCACCACAATCGCGTCGGCGCCCTTGCGCAGCAGTTTGTCCCGGCCGTTCTGCACCAGGTTCTCTGTCTCCGCGGCAAAACCTATTATCAGCTGGCCCACTCGGCGACGACGCACCACCTCGGCCAGAATATCCTCAGTCGGGGCCAGTTCCAGCGTGAGCGCACCTTTGCGCTTGATCTTCTGCTCAGCCACCGCTACTGGACGATAATCCGCTACCGCTGCCGCCTTAATCAGCAGGGTAGCTTCATGCATGCGTTCGAGCACGGCATTGCGCATCTCGTCAGCGGTGGTTACAGAAACCACCTCGCATCGCGCCGGCGGATGAAGCGCCGTAGGTCCGCTAACCAGAATCACACGCGCGCCGCGGCTGCGCGCCGCATCGGCCAATGCATAGCCCATCTTGCCGCTGGAGCGGTTGCCCAGGAAACGCACTGGGTCCAGTGCCTCGCGTGTGCCACCGGCCGTCACCAACACCACCTCGCCGGCAAGATCATTGCGCCTGCCCAACATGCTCAGCACTGCCTCAGCAATCTCCTCCGGCTCGGCCATCCGTCCTGCGCCAACCATGCCGCAGGCCAGGTCTCCCGTGCCTGGGTCCACGATCCGCACACCACGCTGGCGTAACGTATCCACATTGGCCTGCGTCGCCGGATGGTTCCACATATTCACGTTCATCGCCGGGGCAGCCAGCACGGGAGCCGTGGTAGCCAGATATATCGTGCTCAGGAAATCATCGGCAATACCCTGTGCAAACTTGGCAAGAATATCCGCCGTTGCCGGCGCCACCACCAGAGCATCGCTCCATTGCGCCTCTGCGATGTGCTCGATGCCGTTCTGTTCGTTTGCCTGGCTGAAATCGTCATTCCACAGGCTGGTGAGTACCTTGTGCCCGGTCAAGGCTGCAAAGGTGAGAGGTTGCACAAAGCGGCACGCTGCTGCCGTCATCACCACATGCACATCGCATGCCTGGCGCTGCAGGGCGCGCACCAGCTCCGCCGCTTTGTAGGCGGCAATTCCGCCGGAAACGCCCACGGTTACTCGCATGGCTCGATTGTAAAACAGGGGAACGTTCCCTTACGCATTACGCCACTCAACTTGCTGCAAACACCACCAGTTCGCAGCGGAAATGTCCGCATGAATTCATGCAAAAATCAGCCGACGATAATCGGCGCGGTCGGCTCGTCAAGCGATGGCTTGTGCACTTCCACGTCTTGCTTCACATAAGAAATCTTGCCGGCGTCGATTTCATCCTGCGCGACACGGCATGCCTTGCTGGAAGCGCTGGGGATCAGCGCGTGGGAACCTGCCTGCAACTGCCGTGCGCGGCGCGCCGCTACCAGCACCTTACGATAGTTGGAATCAAAGCTGGTCTCAATCGTCATCGGAATCCTCCTCAAACTTGAGTTCCTGCTGCCCGGTGTTGCCCAGAATTCCAAAGGCCTCCAACACGGGCTTCACACGCTCCTGCGAATTGCGCAGTTCGCAACCGGTGGCGACCTCCAACACCCGGCGCGAGCGAATCGCGATGGGCTCACCGTTCCGGTAGAATCGCTCGGCCTGCACAATGGCTTCGAGTTGCGCCACCGTGCGGTCAAGCACATCATTCACCAAAATATAACCGTATTGCTCATAATTCTCAATTTCACTGCTCGCCTGGCGCAGGCGCCGGAATAATTCGTCCTCATTCACCACTCCCTCGGCACGGCTCCGGTTGCGTAAACGCGTGCGCAGAACCGTGGGATTCGGGGGCATCACGAAGATACTAACCGCCTCCGGCAGACGAGAGCGAACCTGCGCAGCCCCCTGCACATCGATGTCCAGCAGAAGATCATGCCCAGCCGCCCGAGCCTCATCCAGCGAGTGTCGCGCCGTGCCGTAGAGATTGCCAAACACTTCGGCATACTCCAGGAACACATCCTCGGCGATCATCCGCTCAAACTCTTCGCGGGAAGTGAAGTTATACTCGCGGCCGTTCTCCTCCGAACCGCGCGGAGCACGAGTCGTCCACGAAACGGCAAACTCGATCCCGCTCACTTGTTTGCGCAGTTCGCTCACCAGCGTGCTCTTGCCCGAGCCCGAAGGCGCCGAAATAATAAAAAGAATTCCTGCCACGATCTATCTGTCCTCGTTCTGTTGAAGCAATCCTTTGATCCCGCTCTTGCAGCGCCTGCCCCTGTTTCCCTGCTTTCCAGCCATTGCGATTCCTGTTTTTACTCCACGTTCTGTACCTGCTCGCGAGCCTTTTCGATCTCCGCCTTCATGGCTAATCCCAACTCGGTGATGCGCGTGCCCTTGCCGCCCACGCCACCAGACTTGGAGAGCATGGTGTTTGCCTCGCGGTTCATCTCCTGCAGCAGGAAGTCAAGCTTCTTGCCTACTTCACCACCCGCGGTCAGCAACTCATGGAAGTGCGCGATGTGTGCCTGCATACGCGCCAGTTCCTCGGCCACGTCGCTGCGGTCTACCAGTACTGCCACCTCTTCCAAAAGCCTCTGACGGTTAAACTCCGGTCCCGTTGCTGACTGCAGTCGCTGTGTCAGCCGCTCCTGGTAGAGCTTCTCAATCTCAGGCCGCAACGCCTCAACACCCGCGGTTGCCTCGGCCAGCCGATCCAGGTGTGCGCGTAGAATCTCCACGAGCGACTCACCCTCGCGCGCGCGCATCGCCTTCAGTTGCTCCAGCAGAGCAGGCAACTCCGCCTGCACGCTTTCAGCCAGCTCCGTCGTGCCCTCATCGCTATTGCGATTATCCGAATTCAGCGCACCGGGGAGGCGCAGTACGGCGTTCATATCCGGCTCACCAGTCAGTCCATGCTCCTCACGAGCAGCAGCAAACGCAGCAATATACGCGGCAATCAGCTCACGGTTATAGCCGGCCTTCTGCTGACCTCCGCGATCCACCTGCAGGCTTAGTTCGACGTGGCCGCGCACCAACCTTTCCTTGAGCATCTTGCGTAGCGTCATCTCCAGCGCATCCAGACCCGAGGGCATCCGCAACTGCAAATCAAGAAAGCGGTGATTTACGCTCTTCAGGCTTAACGTGTAGTTCACCTGCTCGTTCAGGCCCACTTGCACACGCGCAAATCCGGTCATCGAATACACAGCCATGCTCGCTACTCCTCTTTCCCGGCGGCAAGCACCGGCTCCGAACTATCCATAAATTGCAGCTGATACAAGCGCTTATAGGTGGGCGAAGTTTCCAGTAACTCCTCGTGCGGACCGACAGCCGTAATCCGCCCGCCCTCCAGTACCGCAATGCGGTTGGCTCGCCGCACGGTGGAAAGCCGATGGGCAATCACCAGAACCGTACGGTCACGCATCAGGTTGGCCAGCGCCGCCTGCACGAGCGCCTCGCTCTCCGCGTCTAACGCCGAAGTCGCCTCATCCAGAATCAGGATGGGGGCGTTCTTCAGCAGTGCGCGCGCTATTGCCATGCGCTGCTTCTCGCCACCAGAAAGGCGGAACCCCTTCTCGCCAATCACCGTGTCATAGCCCTGGGGCATACGCAAAATAAAGTCGTGTGCCAGCGCATTGCGCGCCGCCTCTTCCACCAGCGAGCGTTTGGTCTCGGGCTGTCCATAGGCAATATTGTCGTGTACCGTGTCGTTGAACAGGATCGTCTCCTGCGTTACCTGCGCCACCTGCCGCCGTAGCGAAGAGAGGGTCAGATCACGTAGATCGTGACCATCGATCAGGATGCGCCCCGAGGTCACGTCATAGAATCGCGGTATCAAATTCACCAATGTCGACTTGCCTGCGCCACTGGGCCCCACCAGTGCCAGCACTTCGCCCGCCCGCACCTCTAGGTCAACGTTATGCAGAATCTGGTGTTCACCCTCCTCGCTGGAGTAAGAGAAGCCGACATCCTCAAAGCGGATGCCCCTCTCAAAATGCTTCAGCGTTACCGCATGGTGCCGCTCTTTCACATCATCTTCAGAATCGAAGAACTCGAAGATAGACGACGATGCCCCCATTGCCTGCTGAAAGCTGTTGTAGAAGTAGGCAAAACGGCGAATCGGATCGTAGAGCTTAAATAGCAGGATGATGAACGCGGCAAAGATACCGATGGTCATGTGACCGTGCATGATCTCGTTCCGCCCGATAAACAAGAAAATGGCGATAGCGATGGCACCGATCGAGTCCATGAGTGGCGAACTGATAGACTGAATGCGTACGCTGCGCAGATTTGCCCGAAAAAGTCGTGTAGCCGCCTTCTTGAACCGCAGAATCTCCCACAGCTCCGTATTGAACGCCTTGACGATGCGGTTACCAGTTACCGTCTCATGCAGGATGTTCTGAATCTCAGCCAACTTGTCTTGCCCGGTGCGAGTACGGTGCCGCACCTCCCGGCCGATCTTGCGCGCCGACGTGATGACTACCGGTACGAACAGCAGAAGCGCCCAGCTCAACTGGCCACCCATGTAGATCACCAGCGCCAAGCCCACCAGGAACGTAAAGAGCTGCTGCAGGAACTGCCCGATGACGGAGCTGACCGCGTTCTGTACACGGTCAACATCATTGATCAGTGTGGAGAGAATCGTCCCTGTGGGATGCTTGTGAAAGAAGCTGGACGAACGGCGCAGCGTAGTCTCATACAAATGATTGCGCAGATCGGTGATGGTGCCAAATCCGGCATAGTTCACCAGGTAGGTGCCCAGGTAATCGCAAATGCCCTTCAGAATGGTGGAAAGAATCAGCGCGAAGGCGACGACAGTCCATGCATTATGCAGGAAGTGCGGCACCACCATCCGCAGGTCGAACTGCAGATGAAAGCGTGGTATGCCCACCAGAATAGGCCCTGGTGGTGCATTCGGCGCCAGCACCTTGTCAAAGATGGGCTGGAAGAGCAAGACACGAAAGTTATCCAGCAGGCCAACCGCGGCCAGCAGCACCACGCCTGCCAGTAGTTGCAGCGTGTAAGGGAGCCCATAGCGCAGGAGACGTAGAAAATTTCTCATGCTGGCTTATCCACCCACGAGGTGCAGCCTTCAGCGATCCATGCCCGGCAGGTGCAAATCTCCATCACCGTATTGTATCCGGGTACGGCGCGGAGACTTATGTGGGCCATGGCTTTTACGCTTCTGTGCAGTCCAGTTCGACCCAGTCGCACACCATGTGCCCAGCCAGAATGTGCGCCTCTTGGATGCGCGCCGTATCCTTGCTGGCCACAGCAAACAAGTGGTCGGCATGCGCCGCCATCTGGCCACCACTGGCACCGGTCATGGCCACCGTCACCAGCCCCATTGCCCGAGCTTTCTCCAATGCCAGCACTACGTTACGGCTATTGCCCGAGGTGGAAATTCCCACCAGGATATCCCCTGGTGTTCCCAGAGCCTCCACCTGCCGCGAAAAGACCACGTCGTAGCCGTAGTCGTTACCGATTGCGGTCAGAATCGAGCTGTTTGTGGTCAACGCAATCGAGGCCAGCGCCTGCCGTTCCCGCCGAAAGCGGCCAACCATCTCCGCAGCCAGATGCTGCGAGTCACCGGCGCTTCCGCCGTTACCACACCACAGCAGCTTGCCCCCGGCCCGCAGCGCAGCGGACATGGCCTGAGCAATACCCTGCAAAACAGCCTGCTGCTGCCGCACCTGCCCAATCACCTCAAGGTGCTCCTCAATCGCTTTGCCGAATATCACAGCGGCATCCGGTCTCGCGGACATCGTCTTCCTCCCAGTTCTGCATGATCAGGACGGCTCGGGCCTGCACTGCACGACCCGAACGAAGAGCACGCGCTTGCTATGATACCGATTGTGCCACTAGCCTCCAATGCTACTTCTGAGTCCCGCCCGAACACGGTCTTCCTTGACCGCGATGGCGTGATCAATCGCAAGATGCCAGAGGGCCAGTACGTCCGCTCGCTGCATGAGTTTCACCTGCTGCCCGGCGTGCCGCAAGCCATCGCCCGCCTGAATCGAGCCGGCAGCCGCGTGATCGTGGTTTCCAACCAGCGCGGTATCTCGCTCGGCCTCTACACCGTAGACGATGTGAACACAATGCATGCCGAGTTACAGAGCGAGTTGGCCCACCACGGCGCGAGCGTCGACGCGTTCTACTTCTGTCCGCACGGTAAAGATGTGTGCAACTGTCGCAAGCCGCTCCCAGGGCTTTATGAACAGGCTGTCGCTGCTTTTCCGGAGATTGCCCCAGCGGCCAGCGTTATGGTCGGCGACTCGCTCTCTGACATCGAGTTCGGTCGCCGCCTGGGCATGCGCACCGTCTTTATCACCGCAGATCCCACGCACCGCAAGCCCGGCGCAGAAAAGGCAATGGAACTCGCCAGCCTGCATGTAGCCGATCTGCCGCAAGCCGTTGAGGCGATTCTCTCTGGCCAGCTCTAACCGATGTTATTTCTCAATATTTGCTTAGCTCCAGAATTCCCTTCAAAATCCGCTCCGGCTGGGGCAGAATAACGTCTTCCAGCACTGGCTGGTAGGCCACGAAAGTGTCCATCCCCGCCACCCGGCGCACCGGGGCATCCAGATCATCGAAGAGTTCGTCAGCAATCCGCGCTGCAATCTCTGCACCGTAACCCCAGCTCAACATGTCCTCGTAGGCGACAATCACGCGACTGGTCTTGCGCACTGAGGTGGCGATCGCCTCCCAGTCATACGGGCTTAGAGTGCGCAGATCTAGAATTTCGACCTCTACGCCGTGCTCCCGCCGTGCCTGCTCGGCAGCCTGCAGTGCGCGGGGCAACACAGCGCCATAGGTTACGATGGTCAGGTCAGTTCCCGGTCGCACCAGCTTTGCCTTGCCAAACGGAATGGCAAACTCCGGCCCCGGATAGGGTGCGCGCCCATAGGTCTCGCGATAAAGTCGCTTGTGCTCCAGAAAGAGCACCGGATCGTCCGAGCGGATAGCTGTGCGCAACAGGCCGTTGGCATCCAGCGCATTGGAGGGAAACGCCACCCGCAACCCAGGAATATGGGTAAATATGCTCTCGCCGCATTGCGAGTGGTAGATCGAACCGCCCGTTAAGTAGCCGCCAATGGGCACACGAATCACCGTCGGAGCGCCCCAGGTCCCGTTGGAACGCCACCGCAGCACGGCTAACTCATTCCGAATCTGGTGCATGGCTGGCCAGATGTAATCAAAGAACTGAATCTCAACAACTGGCTTCATACCCCGTACGCCATAGCCCAGAGCGCGTCCCACGATGCTGGCCTCAGCCAGCGGCGAGTTGAATACCCGCTCGGAGCCAAACTCTGTCTGCAATCCGGCCGTCAGCTTGAATACGCCGCCCTTGCCCTTGACTTCGGCCAGAGCCTCTTCGCGGCTGGCATCGGCCACATCCTCGCCATACACTACAATCCGCGGATCGCGGCGCATCTCGTCGTGCAGGCAGGCATTGATCAGATCGGCCATGGTGCGCGGCTCGCTCCCCTTGGCACTGCCTGCCTTGCCGCCGCCTGCCGTCCCCGGAGCCATTGCCTGCTCGTGAGCAAAGACGCTACCAGCGATGTCTAGGTCTTCGGAGTAGACGTGCTTCGTAATCTCTTCTACCTTGGGCAGCGGAGCCAGCAGAGCACGGTCCGCTGCCTCGGCCACTTCACGGTCGAGCTCCTGCTCCAGCGCCAGTAGTTCGGCTTCCGTGGCGATGCCTTCTTTCAGCAGCCTCGCCCTCATCCGCGCCAGCGGATCGCGCAGCGCATCGGCCTCGCGCTCGGCCTGCGAGCGATACAGCCGATCGTCATCAGAGAGTGAGTGCGAGTACGGCCGGGTGCAGTGCGCATGGACGAACGCAGGGCCGTTCCCGGCACGGCAGTGGGTCGCCGCCTTCTCAAAGGCGCGCAGACAAGCTTCGGCGTCGGTACCGTCTACCTCGTCAAAATAAAAGTTGGGGAAGTTTGCTACCAACCGCGAGATATTGCCCCCGGGTGTGTTCACTTCCACAGGCACACTGATGGCGTATCCGTTGTCTTCTACGCAGAAGATCACTGGCAGCTTGCGATTCGACGAGACGCTCATCGCCTCCCAGAACTCACCCTGCGAGGTCGACCCCTCCCCAACGCAAGTAAGCACTACCTCGTCGCCCTTGAAACTCACATCTTGGTACCCGCGATAGTCGCCCTCGGCCTTGGCCGCCGCTTCAGGATGCCGGCTGAGATAGCGGCCCGCCTCAGCACAGCCCACCGCGTGCAGCAGTTGCGTCGCCGTCGAGGACGACGTGCTGACAATGTGCAGCTCACGGCTGCTCCAGTGAGTCGGCATCTGTCGCCCGCCGCTGGCTGGATCGTCCGCGGCGCCCACCGCCTGCAGCATCATGTCATACGGCGTCACACCCAGCGCTAGACAAAGTGCACGATCGCGATAATAAGGGAAAAACCAGTCGTACCCGGGACGCAAAGCCAGCCCTGCCCCCACTTGCAGAGCCTCGTGTCCCGCCGCCGAGATCTGAAAGAAGATCTTCTGCTGCCGCTTGAGTAGAATCTCGCGGTCATCTACACGCCGGGAAAGCACCATCAACCGGTAAATCTCAACTAGCCGCTGCGGGCTTAGAGCGCCCTCGGCCAGCACGGACGTCTGAGCGCTGGAAACTGCCACTCCCATTCCACGTCACTCCCTTTACGCGCTTATCCAGGCGCCATCGCTCCCAATTGGACGAGAAAACCCAGCCTTGCCGGTGCCGGAGATGCCAACACCGTGGAGAACGGCCGTACGGACGCCTATCTTAATGACCCCCGACTGATTGTAACAACCCGGCTCATCCGGCAACAGTCCGGAAAATCCACCATGCGGTCTGTCACGAAACTCCTGCGGCCCACAACCCGCATCCCGTCAATTTGTCCGCAGCCCCGGTAGCGGCAAAACCGGCAGATCAGGAAAGACAGGAGATGACTGCGGAGCCATAGCCATATTCAGCTTCACCTGGTGCGCCAGCTTCTGTATCTCCACAACTTTGCGCAATTCAGATTCAGTCAATCGCACCGGATGCATGCCGCCGATCTCCGCCTTTAGCTCCTCGGTCAGGCGGACCAGACGCTCCGTATCCGCCACAATCTGCATGTGTCTGCGATCGTTGTAGAGCTTCATCCAGCGCTGCTGGAAACGCGGATCTCCCAGCGGATTGGGAAATACCTCGTTCATATCCGGCGGCGAGACGCGCCCCGGCCGTGTCGGAGTCTGGCCCGTAGGTCCCGGGCTCAGGCTCTGCCAGGTTCCGCTTTGCGCCACCATACTGTGCAGACCAGCTAGCAGCAGACCCAAAGTAGCCAGTAGCGCTGCTTGCCTGGACTTCTTTCCTGCCGTCTTCAGCCCGTACATGTTCATAGCATCCCTACCCTATACGTAGCTATCGCTTCACCCAAGGCTGAATCTGGCCCTTCACTTTGCGCGCCAGTTGCTCCAGACTATCCGCCTTGCGCACCACCGTCACTGACAGCATGTCTTTTGTTGTCTTGTTGACTGCCGACCTCAGATCCACTGCCAGCCGGAACAGTTCGGCGCATTCTTCCGCAATTGCCTGGTGGGGATCAGTTCCCACGGGATCGGGTACCGGTACAGTAGCTGGTTTCGGCGCATTTCCAGAGGCCGCGTGCGCATGCTCCTGCGTCGCGACCAACTTTGAGACGACTGCCGGAGACTGTACTGAAGATTGCCCAGTGCAGTAACCTGCCGCTGTGCATGCCAGAGCAGCCATCAGCAGTCCGCTCCGGAACACATGCAGGACAACCTGAATTGCACTCATACACAACCGCATCGCTGACCTCCGCCGGGGCCCGGAAAGAGATCTGGGGTTCCATCTGGCCGACCCGGCCTGAATTCCCGGAACTCCCGTGCACAGTCTACTGCGATTTCAGCCGTGCCGCATCCGGTCCAGGCCGCCCAGCCTGATTTTGACGTTCCAACTCGGCCCGCCCGTTCCTGAGCGGCAAATCCCCCGTTCTTCGCGCGGAGAACAGACCCCCGAGGCACTACTCTAAAACTATGAGTGTTGGCGTGCAGCATCTCCCTCAAGCCGCCGGCTGGTTTACCTTGGCCAACGGTACCTTCTGGGGTCGCATATTCAATGAGTGGTCGTTCGATGCCGATGACTTCGTCCGCGTGAAGTTGCCCCACTTGGTTGCCGCCCTGATCATTGCCTTCGTCCTGGTGCGCATCCTCCGGCTCGTCACCCGGCATATGATCCGCGTAGCCGAGCGCCACGCAGTAAATCATGGACGCGTGGCCCAAATCAAGACTCTGGCCAGCATTATCCGTGCCACCGGCATGACCATCATCGGGGTCATCACCGGATTACAGTTTCTCGCCGCGCTCGGCATCAATCTGGAGCCGCTACTGGCCTCCGCCGGAGTAGCCGGCATAGCCGTAGGCCTGGCCGCGCAAAATATCGTCAAGGATGTGCTCAACGGCATCCTCATCCTGCTTGAAGACCAATTCAATGTCGGCGACACAGTTCGAATGGCCGGCGCCGCCGGTACCGTAGAGTCCATGACCCTGCGGAAGACCACCGTGCGCGACTCGGACGGTACCCTGCACGTCATTCCCAACTCCCAGATCGGCGTCGTCTCCAACCTGAGCGTCGGTTACTCCATCGCCACCGTGCAGGTGAGCGTGGATATCTCCGCCAACCCTGACACCGTGATCGGCCTGCTGAACCGCATTGCCATGGAGGTGCGCCAGAGCGAGGACTTCCGTGAATTCTTCGTTGCCGACCCCCAGGTGCTGGGCATGGATTCCGTCAAAGGTTCAGAGATGATCTTTCTCGTAAACCTGAAGACCCTGGCCACCAAACAATACGGCCCTATGCGCGAGTTCCGCCGTCGCGTCCGCTTGGCCTTGACAGAAAATCACCTGCTGCCTGGCGACCCCTACCGCGTCTTCATGCCCAGCGGCGAACCCGGCGACGAGGATGCGCATGTTCCGGCCCGGGTGCCCTCAGGCAAATAACCTGGCAGCGCGCCTCATCCCGCTGACTCCAGCGCCATCAGTAGCGCCTCATCGTCGGTAATCGGCGGCAGGCAGGTACGGCCATGGCAAACCAGTGCCCACACCTCGGCGCCGGCTGGCGGAGGCGCCTGGAGCAGCATCTCTTCCAGTGCCTCGGGAATTCCACCCGGCTCCAGGCGGAAGGGAGCGATGCGCATCACCGTTTTGTTCACCGCGTAACGGGCCACAGCGAGCGCTTCAAACCGGGCCGCCACAGGGCCTGAGCCCACAACCACCACCTGTATCGGATCCAGCAGTAGCCGTTCCAGCGCTAGCCCGTAGCTGCCCGCAGAGAGCGCAAACTGCTCGGCCACACCGGCAAAGGAGGCCAGCGTGTCCTCGGCAATTTCGCGATACTCCCGCCGTCCGCTCAGAGTCTCCAGCCGAAGTAGCGCCGCTGCAGCAGTAGGATTGCCGGCCGGCGTGGGCGTGTCCTGCAAAGGTTTGCGCCGTGCCGTCAGCGCCCCCAGCGGCACAGAGCCCGCCGATGCTGCCGTGTCAAGGAAGGCACCAGACACACGGTCATAGAAACGCGCAATCATCGCATCCGCCAGCCGCACCGCGGCACGATAGTAGTTCATCTTGCCGCTGGCAAACCAGGCATCGATGCAGGCATGCACTGTAAAGGCATAGTCATCCAACGTTCCCGGTGCGGCGGCGCCAGTCTGTGACTGGGGATACGCGACCACGTGGCGCAGCGTCGCATCGCCATCCCATGCCTCATCGAGAAGCCGGTTCAGAGTCTGCAGGGCAAAATCGCGCGCACTGTCCATGCGTAGCACGCGCGCCGTCTCCAGATACGCCGTCGCCGCCATCGCGTTCCAGCCCGTATAAATCGTCTTGTCAATAAATGGGGTGGGCCGTTTGGCGCGGGCTGCCAACAGCTTGTAGCGAGCCGTATCCCGCAACCGGCGCAGCTCGCTTTCCGGCTTGCCTGCGCGCGCTGCCATCTGTGCCAGCGTCTGCTTTATATGCAGCACATTCTTCGCAGGATTGTGGTGCATGTCGCCAAGTTCGCCAATGTCCCAGTAGGCTGCGGCAAAGGCCAGCTCATCTCCGTTAAGCACAGCGCGGGCTTCTTCCAGCGTCCACGTAAAGTAATCGCCGTCGTCGTCCAGTCCAACATCCGCATCCTGTGAGGCATAGAACCCGCCGCGCTCGCGGTCCGTCATGGTGGAGTCCAGCCAGTACACAATCTCCCGCGCCGTCTCCTGAAACTCTTCGCGCACCACGCTCTGGAATCCATGCACATAATTGCGCAGCAGTTCCGTGTTGTCGTAGAGCATCTTTTCAAAGTGTGGCACCACCCAGCGCTCGTCCACGCTATAGCGGTGGAAACCTCCGGCCAGATGGTCGTACACACCGCCCCGCGCCATCTTCTCCAGCGTGGTGGCAAAGGCCTCGCGCGCCTGATCGTTATCGCGGCTCATGGCCATCTCCAACAGCAGGTCGAGCACCGCCGGATGGGGAAACTTAGGCTGGGAGCCAAATCCGCCATACCGTGGATCGAACCGCGCCAGCGCTGCACCCGCGATCCTGTCGACCAGTGCCAGCGTCAGTTCGCCGCTCCGGCCCGCGAAGTTCTCGTTCTGCTCAATGGCCGCCATAACACTGGTTGCGGTCTCTAGCGCCTCCTCGCGCTGTGCCCGCCAAACCTGCGCCATCGTCTCGAGCACGCGCACAATGCCCGGCCGTCCGTAGCGCTCCTCGCGCGGAATGTAAGTGGTTCCGTAGTAGGGCCGCCCATCCGGCGTTAGAAAGGCGGTCAGCGGCCAGCCGCCCTGTCCGCTGATAGCCGAGGCCGCTGCCTGGTAACGTGCGTCCACATCCGGCCGCTCATCACGATCTACTTTGATGGCCACAAAATTCTGGTTGATGACTGCGGCCACCTCGGCATCCTCGTAGGATTCGCGATCCATCACGTGACACCAGTGGCACCATACAGCGCCGATATCCAGCAAAATTGGCTTGTCCTCGGCTTGCGCACGCGCAAAGGCCTCATCGCCCCACGCATACCACTGCACCGGCTGGTACATGGCGGAGCGTAGATACGAAGAAGCTGCATCTTCAAGACGGTTGCCTGCGGCGGGTAGCGGGGAAGCGGCGTCGTTCATGGGCTGAGGATACACGCCCAAAGCCAGACTCTGCCAGCAGTTAAGCGCAAACCAGGTGAGGTCTTCGGGCCATTCTCTGACTCGTTAACTTGCATTCGGTCACACTCGTCGCCTGTCCTGACCACCCATCCAAGGCGTTTGCGATCAGTAGCGTTTTTGAGGACGGATCAACCGTGGGGAGAATTTCAGAGTAAGTTCAATTGTGCACAATAGGGATCGTGGAGTCTCCTCGCCTTGCGCCCCCCTTCCCTGCCTGCGTATCTTGACTTGAGGATCCATGGACGTCTTAAAACAACTTTTCGAGCAAAAATTCGGCGTCGCCGCCAGCCTGGTTCAGCCCTTGCAGGGACAACTTGGGGGGTCCGGCCGCACCATCGTTCGCCTCACCGGGGGCGGCCATCGCGCCATCGGCATCGAGTACTCCGTGCATGAGGAGAACGCTGCCTTTCTCGCCTTCTCTCGTCACTTTCGTAGCCACGGCCTCTCCGTACCGGAGATCTACGCCGAGGATCTGAGCCGCGGAGCTTATCTAGAGGAAGATCTCGGTGACACAACGCTCTTCCAGTTCCTAGGCCTTAATCGCGATGGGGAGGCAGTCGCCCCCGAAGCTGTAGCCATGTACCGCAAAACGCTTGCCGCTCTGCCGCGTTTCCAGATTGACGCAGGCCGTGACATTGACTACTCCATCTGCTATCCACGGGCCAGCTTCGACCGCCAATCGATACACTGGGACCTGAATTACTTCAAATACTACTTTCTGCGCCTGGCCGGTATCCCCTTCAACGAGCAGGCTCTGGAAGATGACTTCAACACTTTCTCGGGCTTCCTGCTCACCGCTCCGCGTGACTATTTCCTCTACCGCGACTTCCAGTCGCGCAACGTGATGCTGCTCAATAATGAGCCCTGGTTCCTGGATTACCAGGGCGGCCGCCGCGGCGCGCTCCAGTATGACGTGGCCTCCTTGCTATTTGACGGCAAGGCCGACCTGCCACCTGCTTTGCGCCAGGAACTGCTGGACCACTACATCAACTGCCTCGCCGAGCACGCTCCTGTTGACCGCGCGGCATTCATGGAACACTACTACGCCTACGTCTACGTGCGCATTCTGCAGGCTCTCGGCGCTTACGGCTTCCGCGGCTTCTATGAGCGCAAGGCACATTTCCTGCAGTCAGTCCCCTACGCGCTCAAAAACCTGCGCTGGCTGACCAGTAATGTTACCCTCCCCATCGCAGTGCCGGCCCTGCTTGAGGCGCTCGAGCGTATGAGCAACTCAGAGAAACTGCTCAAACTGGCCAGCCCGGGGGAAGACCTCACCGTGCGCATCTTCAGCTTTTCCTTTCACCGACAGATGCCCCCTGATGACAGCGGCAACGGCGGCGGCTTCATCTTCGACGCGCGCAGCCTGCCCAATCCAGGCCGCGAAGACCGCTACAAACCCCTCACCGGCAAGGACGCCCCGGTAATCGACTACCTGGACCAGCAGGAAGCCGTACATCAGTACTTCGCTCACGTCCTCTCGCTGGTGGATGCCAGCGTGGATGCCTACCAGCGCCGGGGCTTCAAGCACTTGATGGTCTCTTTTGGCTGCACCGGCGGACAGCATCGCTCTGTCTACATGGCCGAGCACCTTGCCAGCCATCTGCGCGCACGTGGCGTCAACGTCGCCCTGCGTCATATCGAATTGGAGAAGATAGGCAAGTGAGGCCCACCATGAAAGCGATGATCCTGGCCGCTGGCCTGGGCACACGCCTCCGCCCGCTCACCAACAATCGCCCCAAGGCCCTTGTCGAATTGGCTGGCCGTACCCTTCTGGAGATCACGCTGCACCGCCTGCAATCCGTGGGCGTCACTGAGATTATCCTCAACACCCACCATTTCGCCGATCAGGTGGCAGACTACCTTGCTGCTCATAACAACTTCGGCATGCAGGTAGAGATTTCTCGCGAGGACGAACTGCTCGATACTGGCGGCGGACTGAAAAAAGCCGCACCTTTCTTTCTGTCCGGTAATGCCGATGCGCCTTTCCTGCTACACAACGTGGATGTGCTCAGTACCATCGACCTGAATGCGATGCTCCGCTTCCACACTGAACACAACGCTCTCGCCACCCTTGCTGTTCAGAAGCGCATTAGCTCTCGCCTTCTGCTCTTTGATGCTAAGGGACAGCTCTGCGGCCGCCACCGCACACAGGATAGTCCTATTGAACTGGCGCGCCGCACCACACAGTCCGAGGCGCGCGCCTTCTCGGGTATCCACATCCTCTCTCCACGCATCTTCGCGCAGATAACCGAGAATGGCGCCTTCTCGATCATTGACACCTACTTGCGCCTGGCAACCTGCGGCGAACGTATCCTCGCCTTCCCTGCTGATGATGCCTACTGGCGTGACCTCGGCAAACCCTCCAGCCTTACTCAAGCTGCCAACGATCTTCGCTCCGGCCTGTACCCCAGCATCTGACAATCCCGCGTGACTGGCACAGCAATCCGCGCTTTGCTGTGTGCAGCGACTGACTGTAGATGATATGGTGAGTGCGCTCAGAAGTATGGTACAGGTCGCTCTCAAATGGGAAAGCTCATGAAATGTTCAGCTTCACTCGCCCTGTGTATGGCTACGCTGATGTGCACGGTCTCACTCGATTATGCGCACAGTGCACCACCCCTGCCGCCACGAGCACAGATTCTCGCGCTGATGCAACGAGCTGATAACTACCAGAGCGCACACCCCGTGATGCCGCCTGGCGACCACAACTGGGAAAGAGGCACTTGGTACACCGGCGTAATGGAAGCATGGAAGGCTACTCACGAGAAGGCATTCCTTGACCAGGCGCTCGACTGGGGCCGGCAAAATCATTGGCAGGTGGGCACGGAAAAGCCCGGCGCGAACCGCCTGTTCTGCGCTGAGACATGGATCGAGTTATCGCTTATCGAGCGCGATCCTGCGATGGCCCAGCCGACCATCGATTGGCTAAAGACCGACGCACCCAACTCCCCTGGCGGGGCACGTCGATGGTATCTCGACTCTGGCCGGCCCTATGTGGACTCGCTCTACGGCGCCGTTGTGTTTGCCATGCTGGCGCGCGAAACGGGCGACAAAACCTACCTCACGACCATGCGCGCCTTCTTTGACGACATCGACAACGCCCTGTGGGACAAGGATGCTGGGCTCTTCTACCGCGACCCCACCTACATCGGTAAGCGCACCGCGCGCGGCAAAAAGATTCTCTGGTCGCGCGGCAATGGCTGGGCTTTTGCTGGCATTGCCCGCATGTTGGAATACCTGCCGAAGCATGATCCGCAGCGGCCAAAGTACGTGGCCCTCTTCAGGCGCATGGCTGCAGAACTCGTCAAACGCCAATCGTCCGATGGCTTCTGGCGCGCTAACCTGGACGACCTCGAAGACGTACCCAACCCGGAGAGCAGCGGTACCGGCTTTTTCTGCTTCGGCCTGGCCTGGGGCATCAGACACCACTTGCTAGACCGCCACACGTATCTGCCCGCTGTGCAAAAAGCCTACACTGCGCTAGCTGGTGTAGTCAGTCCAGATGGCAAGGTGGAGTGGGGGCAGCAGGTCGATGCGCAACCACATCCGGCCACCCAGCAGAGCACACACGAATACGTGACTGGCGCTTTCCTGCTGGCATCCGGTGAGGTCTACCGGCTGAGCCGGTAGACCCGTCTCAATCCGCGATCGCGTGATCATTGCGGACATTCACTCCGGACCAAGCCGTTTGCGCGCTCCATGGTGCGGGCGGCGCGGTCCAGAAGGAATCGCTTGGCGGCAGGCCCAACGGCAGCATCGCCCAGGTACAGATGTATGCGGTCCCGGTGGTGATGTAGCTCTCCGCAATGGAAGGCTGCGCCCCGCAAAACCCCACCTGCATCCACCCCTCTGCGTCAAAAGTACCCGGTGCCTCGAGCATGCGTCGCATCACCGCGGTTAGGGCGCAACGCACCTGCGCAGGAGCTACGCCCTCCGGCAACTCACGGTACAGAGCCATCTGCGCCAGCAGATGAAAAGCTCCGGTACGGTCAGAGAGAGAGCGACCAATTGGTGGATAAGTACCCTCAGGACTGATCATGCGCTCCTGGATGGCTGCGTAGCGCTGCGACCGTTCCAGAATGGCTGGACGCAGCGGCGCCCACGCCTTGCTGTGCGGAGCAATTCCATCCAGAATATTTAGCAGCATGGGATGAATTATGAAGCTGTTGTAGTAGTCCCAGTGGAACTCGGGTCCATCGCCATACGCTCCGTCGCCCTTGTACCAAAGTTCTACCGTACGAAGCGCAAGATCGATACGCATCGAATCCCAAGGCCGCCCCATGAAGGCCAGCCCCGTCTCCACCATCGCGGCGAAGAGTAGCCAGTTGTTGTAGCCCGGACGAATGACGCGCGTGGACTCCAGCGCGCGGATCAGGTGCTGTTGTGTCGCCGGATCCAGTTGCCGCCAGAGTTGATTGGGGGCACGCAGAATGGCTAGCGTCAGCAGTGCAGCATCTACCAGAGGCTGACTGCCTTTATTGAAATCCATGAAGTCCGGAGAGTGCGGATCGCAGCCGGCATGGATACCACTCCGCGCCCACGCGGCATACTGCGCGCGCAACGCGGCCTCGGAGCCGGTCAGCGCATCCGCCTCCAGCCAGGGTGCAATCCCAGCCAGCACGTTGGCAAGTGCAGCCAAATAGGCATAGGGCTTGCGCTCGGCCAGATTGCCCGTGGGCACAACCACCGGCATGGTTGCCTTCAAGCGGCTCTGGCTCAGTGCGCGCAAAACCGGAGCGCAGATTCGGTCCATCAGGCGAATCCAGTAGGCGCGGTCGTCAACCCCATTCACGGCGGCGGCCGCCTGGGACATCGTCGCTGCGGAAGCAGCTGATCCCACAGCGGCACAGCTCTTCAAAAAGTCGCGGCGGGCAATCCCTTTATTCATTCGCATACTGTTCGTAGACCTCTAAAAGAACCCAACCAGCATAGCCGACTAGAACATAGAACCCACAATGCGGAATTAAAAGGATGCCTGAGAAAATGCAGATTTGGCCTGGCCATTGCTCAGAAAAATCGCTGCATCCCACTCACGACATAGACTCGCCACCGCCCGGCTCTGGAATACTCAACTGCGCACGCAGGCTGCCGGCAAGATCGGCCACTCGGCGTAGACGCTCAGCTACCGTGGCAGGAATATCCGTTCCCGCAAGGGCCAGCTGCGAATGCAGCAAAAGACCGGAGACTGTAGTCTTTAACTCTGCTTCAATTGCTGCTGTAGCAGCGCGACGGGCGAGTGCCTGTTCACGATCGCGGCGGCGCAGCGCGGCACGAATCTCGCGAATGAGACGGGCCGCTCCCGAAACAGCAAAGTTGATCTGCAGTGGAATGGCCAGCCCCGCTCTCTCCCAGATTGCATCCGCTGCTGCCGGATCGCAGTTGGCCAACGTCTCGTCTACCACCACCACCGCAAATTCATGGCGGCGGAGCGCGGCCAGAGCCATCTTGCGTCCCTCGGCCGCCTCTACTTCCATACACAGTTGTGCGCTCACCACATCGGCGCAGTTCCGCGCACCTTCCATACCTGTCACAATCAAAATGCTCATCGTAGGGCTCCTGGAATACGCCCCGAACTCACTGCACTGACCTCTCGCCATCCCTTCACATAATTGGAGAGGCGGAAACGGCAGACAGCAAGCGCAGGACGGGTTGCTGTCTGTTCAGTCTTCTCGCAGCGGATCGGCGATGTCGTATTCTTTCAGCTTGCGGTATAGGGTGGTCTTGCCTATACCGAGCAGCCGCGCTGCCCTCAGCTTGTCGCCACTCAATGTGCGAATGGCATGCAGGATCGCTTCGCGTTCCAAATCTGCCAGCGGACGCACGTCAGCGGCGCCATCGTCGCCATCCTTGCCATCTGGGTCGTCGAGCACGGCGGCGCGCCGGGCCTCCAGCCCCCGCTGCTGCAACTGCGTAGGCAGGTCGCCCAAATGCAGAATCGGGCCGGATGACAGAGCGCAGGCCCGCTCCATTGAATTTTCCAGTTCGCGCACGTTACCCGGCCAATCATGGCGCATCATGGTGCGCAGAGCCTCATCACTCAGGGTAAACTTCCGCCCATGCTCCCGGCTGATACGCTCTAGGAAGTGCGCAGCTAGTAGCGGAATATCCTCGCGCCGATCGCGTAGCGCTGGCAGTCGCAGATTGACCACATTGAGCCGGTAGAAGAGATCTTTGCGGAAGGCGCCTTTCTCCACCATCGCCGCCAGATCGCGGTTAGTGGCGGCCACGATCCGTGCCTTGATGGGTACGCGATGCGTCGCTCCCACTGGCCGCACCTCGCGCTCCTGCAGAGAACGCAGCAGCTTGGCCTGCAGGTCCAGCGATAGCTCTCCGATCTCGTCCAGAAACACCGTACCACCCTCGGCGGAAACCAGCAGGCCGTCTTTGGCATGCAGGGCTCCGGTAAACGCTCCCTTCACGTAGCCGAAAAGTTCGCTCTCAATCAGCGTCGGTACCAGCGATCCGCAGTCGACCGGCAAAAAGGGCTTTTGCGCATTGGGCCCGTAGGCGTGGATGGTCCGCGCCACCAGTTCCTTGCCGGTTCCGCTTTCTCCCAGGATCAGCACTGGATGCGTGCTCTGCGCCACCTTGGAGAGGATGCGGTAGATCTTCTCCATCTCCGGCGATCGTCCGATCATCGCGCCCAGCCCCTGGGAGAGCCGCAGTTGCTCGCGCAGTTGCCGCGTAGCCGTATCAGTGAGCAGACTGCGGGATGCCCGCTCCAGCACTGCCGAAAGCTCATCCATGGCAAAGGGCTTGGTCAGGTAATCCGCGGCGCCGCAACGCATCGCCTCCACCGCCGTGTTCACTGAGCCGGAGGCAGTCATGGCAATCACCGCTGTCTGAGGATAGAGCAACTTGCTCTCTGCAATGAGATCCAGGCTCCGACTGCTCCCCGCCGGCAGATTCACCAGCAGAATATCCACCGTACGACCACGCAGCAAGCTGCGCGTCTGCTCCAGATCGCTTGCAATCTCCACGACATAGCCCAGACTATCGGCAATCTCCGCGCACGCCGAGCGCACTGCAGCATCCGAGTCCACAACGAGCAGGTGCAAACGCACCACGGGCTCGCCGTGTTGGGGGAGGTATTCCATGAAGGATATTTCAGGAACTGTATCAAGCATCGTCATTCCCTTTACGTGATCCTGGTCACAATGATGTGATGAGTCACCACAGCCGAACCCGTGCAGGCCAGCTCAACGGCATGCGGCCGGCAACTCAATTGCAAATCGTGCACCACCACTCAAGCGGTTGCCGACTTCGATCCGCCCACCCGCTGATTCCACCAGCGAGCGTACAATCGAAAGTCCCAGTCCGCGATGTGCTACCGCCAAGCCATCTACCTGGGAATGCCCTTCGGTATGCGTTGAGAAACCTGCCTCAAAGATCTTTGCCATGACCGATTCAGAAATCCCCGGCCCGTTATCCTCCAGTGTGAGTAGCAGCATGCGGGTTGCGTTCGGCATCGTCCCCTTCTCCCGCAACTCAATCTGAATCCTGCCCCCCGCGAACATGGCCTCAACCGAGTTCTTCACCAGATTCACCATCAGCCGAGTCAGGTCCTCGCACGACATCCGCACCGGTAACGATCCGCTCAACACATCCATAGTCAGTGCGATCCGCGGCCCCGCAATGGCCGCAAGAAGATTCCGCAGGGCCAGCAGATCCGCAGCCAGGTTTTCTACCGGCCCAGCAGACGCAACCTCGGTCGAATGCAGCGGCACCACTCGTGGCCCGGCACGCAGCGGCAATGTACCGCCCCCCTGCGCGGCCTGCGCATCGAGCGCCACCAGCTTCTCCACCAGTCGGCGGCTGGCACCAGCCAGCAGACGCAACTCATGACCGTAGTGGACATAGGGCGGAGCCAATACCCCCGGCTCCTCGAGCAGATCGCAGTAGAGCGTCAGCGCCGTCACCATATTCCGCACATCATGAGCCACCTCGGCAAGGCTCTCTCCCCGCCCCTGCAAACGGGATAACGTCTCCATCACTGCCTCTACCCGTTTGCGCTCCATCCCGCCCAGATCCGGCGTTTGCCCAGCCTGTATCTGCACAGTTCGCTGCATCGCTTGCTCCATCGATCTTCTCCCCCTTCTTACCCAGCCACACGGTCAGCAACCAACAGCGCAGCGCCTCCTCACCGCCTTGCAGGCGCCACCCTGTTCCCGTTTCTGCCCCCGATACCGGGGTTTTGTCCCTTTCTGTTACACGTGGCGTGCCAAACCAGAACAGCTCTTTCTAAGTTCCTGATAAGGGGAGAGATGAATCGCCTTGGCGGGGTAGGTGCCGGAGATATTCTGTCCTCTGATTCTGTTCCAAAACGGAACCATCTTGACCTAGACCCACATGCAAATGGCTCATGATAATTAACTTACCTCTGCATCTCCATTCAGGAACCACTCGAAGCCGGATTCCCATTGCGGGCGCAAGCGCAGCACTCTCCTCTCACACCTCCGCTCCCGTACAATCCCTCTATGCATGCCGATGATTCTTTCTTTCGTCCCGGTGGCCGCGCGGCCCATGAGCTTCGTCCCCTCAGCTTTACGCCCGGCTTTGTCCAAACCGCTGAGGGCTCCGTTTTCATCGCACTGGGCAACACCCGCGTTCTGTGCAATGCCACTATCGAGCAGGGCGTACCGAGCTGGTTGCGCAACTCAGGCCGTGGCTGGGTCACGGCTGAGTACTCCATGCTGCCTCGCTCTACAGTGACCCGTACCCCGCGGGAAAGCGAGCGCGGCAAGATCGGCGGCCGTACCCATGAAATTCAGCGACTCATCGGCCGGAGTCTGCGCTCGGTAGTAGACATGCATGCGCTCGGAGAGCGCACCGTGATCCTCGACTGCGATGTGATCCAAGCCGATGGCGGAACGCGCACCGCTGCCATCACCGGTGCCACCGTAGCGCTGGCCTTGGCACTGGATGCCCTGGTCAAGGCCGGAACGCTCAAGCAGTCGCCGCTCAAGCAACTGCTGGCCGCTACCTCCGTGGGCATCGTCGGCGGCGTTCCGCTACTCGACTTGTGCTACGAGGAGGACTCGCAGGCAGAGGTGGACATGAACGTAGTGATGACCGCAGACGGCGGCTTGGTGGAGACGCAGGCAACCGCCGAGAAGGGCTCCTACTCCCGCGCGGAACTGAATGGACTCATCGATCTGGCCGAGACCGGCCTGAAGGAGATCTTGTGCGCTCAGCGCGCCATTCTGGGACAGTGATATCCCGAGGAACCCACCGCCGCGAAAATTGGCAACCCTGCGTCCAACAGATAGCAACCTGCAGATACGCTGCTGGACGCAGCAGGCTTCATTTGGGCGCACTGGCCGGTCCATCCGGCGGCACAAGGAGGCATTATGGCGGCGGAAACTCCCGAATGTCAGCGGAGTGGGTTTGACTGGAGCGGCCTGACACTTTTCCTCGTTACCTTGGCCACAATTGTGCTATCCGCCGCAATGGTGTGGCCTTTTCTTCCAGCCCTCACTGGAGCAATTGTGCTCGCCATCGTCACCCGCAAGCCCTACCGCTGGCTGGCAGCCCGGCTGCACCGTCCCACTCTGACTGCGACAATAGCTCTGACACTGGTAGTATTGGCCATCATCACACCAGCTGTATTTGTGTCCCATGGACTGGGTCGCCACGCACTCGATGCGGCGCGCGGCCTGCAAAACGGAGCTGCCGAGGAACAGCTCAGCCAGTTCATCGCCAATCATCCGCGCATTGGCCAGGTGCTTCAGTACGGGACCGACAACAGCGACCCTGGCCAGACCATCCAGAAGTGCGTGCGAGCTGCGGCAGGCTGGCTGGCGGCAGTCCTGGGGCGTTCCCTCCATGCCCTGCTGCAAATTGTCGTAATGCTATTCGTACTCTTTTTCCTCTACAGAGACGAAACAGAGGCGCTGCACCTGATCCGCGCGATGCTGCCTCTGAGGCGCGAAGAGACCATTTACCTGCTGCATCGTGCAAACACCACCGTGCAGGCGCTGGTGCTGGGACGTTTTGCCGTCGCCAGCCTCCAAGGGCTGGTGGCTGGCATCTCCTTCGCCGCTCTTGGCGTGCATGGAGCAACCCTGCTCGGCATCGCGACGCTCTTTTTTGCCCTGGTGCCCGCAGTTGGCGCGTTCGTGGTTTGGCTTCCCGTGGCCATTTATCTGGCGATTCTGCACTTCTGGATGCAGGCCATCATCCTCGTAGTGATTGGGTCACTTTTGATCAGCACGATGGATAACTTCCTGTATCCGATCCTCGTGGGGTCACGACTGCGGCTCCACACCGTGCCCATCTTCTTCGCCATGGTCGGCGGCGTCTGGTTTTTTGGCGTCAGCGGACTGGTGCTGGGCCCGGTCGTCTTCAACCTGACGGCCTCACTTCTGCAAATCTGGCGCTGCCGCGTCCGCGGAACATCATTGCCCGACCTCCAAACGGAATAGAGAAATATCTCCGCGACCTTCTCCGTTCCGGCGAATCCATCAAGTCGAGGGCCGGCTCATCTCAGACGACTCACACTGCATTCCCCGACCCTCTACGGAGTACCCCATGAACAATGATTCTCTGCGCCAACATGTGCTTAACCTGCTCACCAGCAGCCATGCGCACGCGAACTTCGATACTGTCCTCAAGAATTTTCCGGTCGAGTTGCGCGGCAAGCGGCCGCGCGGCGCCAAACACTCCCCCTGGGAGGTGCTCGAACACATGCGCATCGCCCAGTGGGACATTCTCGAGTTCTCCCGCAACCCCGCACATAGGTCACCAGAATTCCCGGCCGGCTATTGGCCAGCAACGCAATCCCCGCCCAATGTCCGTGCCTGGAATAAGAGCGTCAACGCCTTCAAACTGGATCTGAAGACGATGTGCGATCTGGTTGCTGCCGAATCCACTGACCTGTTCGCGCCCATTCCGCATGGGGAGGGCCAGACCATCCTGCGCGAGGCTCTGCTGGTTGCCGACCACAATGCTTACCACCTCGGCGAGATGGTGCTGCTGAGACGGCAGTTGGGGGCCTGGCAGAGGTAGGGATCTGTGGTTAAAGGTCGGCGATCAGACACCAAACAGAGTGTCTGCGGAATTCCTGGATCGGCATAGGCTTACATGGGCGGGACGTGCATTCCGGCCAGGCTGCGTGCACAGATTATGAGCAAATACAAGCGTTGTCCATATTCACTCACACCCAGGGAGCCTTTTCCTTCGCCTCTATTTGCTGCTTCTCAAAGGATATTCACCGCCCGTGCCGCCAGCAGAGCCACCGTCGCCAGCGAGATGAGCGACTGCACCATCATCAGAACCTTGGCCCAGCGAGTCAGCACCGGACAGTCTGTCGGGGAAAAGGCCGTGCTGGTGTTGAAAGCCAGAAACAGGTAGTCCACAAATCCTGGAGTCCACCCCTGCCTCTGCTGGCCAGCCGCAGTTTCAGTCATCTGCGGAAAAAGGAAGGCTCCATCGGTATGCGCGCCGCGCAGCTCTCGCGCATGAGGTCCGCCTGCATCCAGCCGCCAGTACCACGACGCAAATACGAGAATATTCGAGATCCACAACGCCGCTGAAGCGCGCAATAGGGCCTGCGGAGCAATGGCATGGGCGGGCAGTTCATAGACCAGGAGGCATAGTGACCAGATCATGTCTACCGTCACCACGGAGGTAAGGATGTACCCCAGAATTCTATGTGGCTGATAAAAGTCCCGCCTATCGGTCCACACCGTTGGCAGGATGAGAATGGCTACCACTACAATCAGCAGCCAACTGGGACCTGCAGAGAGCGGCTCAGGAAGCGCCAGGCGCAGCACACCCACTGCCAGCAGTGCCACCATGGCAGGCCAACGCGGCTCACGATGCTTCAGACGCCCGTTTTTAGTCAATTCTGATCTCTGCTCTGCCTGCTGGCTGCGCATGTGCCTACTTTACATCCTCTCTATTGTCCGCCAATTAGCCATTGTGAAATGAATAACTTACACTAACCCGTTCGACGCGGGAACACGTGTGTGTCCCCCCGCACACAAAAATGTTTCACGTCTCTGATACGATGAAATTGATTGCAGTTCCCGCCGCCAGGCTGATTCCAATCCTCCCAGGACCTTGAGCGTTCAGGTGGCCGGAGCCAAACCAGAAGGAGAATTTTCCATGCCTCTAGTCTCCATGCGGCAGCTCCTCGACGAGGCCGCCAAGGGCGGTTACGGCGTCGGTGCGTTCAACGTCAACGATATGGAACAGATCCAGGCCATTATGGAAGCGGCCCGGGAAACCCAGTCCCCGGTGATCATCCAGGCCAGCCGTGGCGCGCGCGCCTTCGCCCAGGATCGCTACCTCTACCACCTGATGCTGGCCGCCGCCGAGCTCTATCCTGAGATTCCCATCGCCATGCATCAGGACCATGGCAACAGCTTTGAGACCTGCAAGAGCGCCATCGAACTGGGCTTCACCTCGGTGATGATGGACGGCTCACTCAAGGCCGACGGCAAGACTCCCTCCAGCTTCGAGGAGAACGTCGAGATCACCCGTCGTGTCGTTGATTTTGCCCACGAGCGCGGCGTCACCGTGGAAGGCGAGATCGGCGTGTTGGGCGGCGTGGAAGACGGCCACGGTGCGGGCGGCAGCGGCCTTGATCACATCACCGATCCCGACCAGGCAGTCGAGTTTGCTGAGCGCACCGGCGTAGATGCCTTGGCCATCGCCATCGGCACCAGCCACGGCGCCTACAAGTTCACGAAGAAGCCGGATGGCTCGGTGCTCAAGATGGATGTGCTCATTGCTATCCACAAGCGCCTGCCCCATACCCACTTGGTGATGCACGGCAGCTCCTCAGTCCCCAAGGACCTGCAGGACATCGTGAACCAGTACGGCGGCTCGCTCAAGGAGACTTGGGGCGTCCCCGTTGAGGAGATCCAGCTCGGCATCCGCAATGGCGTTCGCAAGATCAACGTGGATACTGACAACCGTCTGGCCATTACCGGTGCAATCCGCAAGGTGCTGTGGACGCAGCCGGAAAAGTTCGATCCCCGTGACTACATGAAGCCTGCCCGAGAAGCCATGCAGAAGCTCGTCGCCCAGCGCATGCGAGAGTTCGGCCAGGCCGGACACGCTGGCGACTATACCCAGGTCCCCGTGGCAGACATGGCCAAGGGCTATGCCGACGGTAGTCTGGATACCCGTCCTTCGGTGGTTGGAGCCCGCTAGGTATCACCTCAGTACCAAACAAAAAGGCCGCTTCGCCCGATGCGAAGTGGCCTTTTTCTATCTTCTCCTCAAAATCAACTTGGTTCGTGCATGCACTCCGCGGGAGTGCCTTCCGGAACTGCGATAAGGCGCTCGACATCCTTACTTGCTTCTAATGCACGCGCTACACCGAAGTCCATGGCAATGGCATCGAGCTTTTGCGCATACAACCGGTGCACTTCCTGCAGCTCGTCGCATAATTCGGCCCGGTGCACCTTATTCAGGTATTCCGATGCCTCCCAGCGCGTCTTCAAGATGATGAAGGATCGCAGGCTGACAAGTTCCTCGACCTCGGCAGCCAGCCGTGCCTCCGGCGTGTTCTCAATAAAACGGATTACAGGATCAAACGTAGACATTTCAAGAATGGCAGTCGACACAACAGTCCTCCTCTTCCAGCCTGCCTTCAGCGCAGCAGCACATTGTGTTGGAGAAGCGCCGGAAGCCTGAACCTCGCTGCAACGGGTGAAGCCCTTCTTGCACGGGACTCTGCTTAACAGATTGACACTCGATCTTGATACCCACAGTGATTTAAATCACATTTTAGGCGCGAATCAATCAATGCAGCCGGCAAGGAAAAATTACCTTATGCTTTTGGCAAAGATGGCCTTGGGGGACAAGATGCAGGTTTGCTTATTCAATGGGAAGGTGTTGCGCACTGAAAGCAAAAAGCGGAAGCGGGATGAATATATGAGATGCGAGCTTAATCGCCGAATTCATCCTCTGCATCTTGATGCATGCATTCGGATGCGGTGCGCGACGAAGCCAGCGTGCGTTCCACTTCGTCCTGCGCATTCATCGCAGCCTGCACGCCAAACCGCATTGCAATTTCGTCGATCTTCTCGAAGTAACGATTGCGCAATCGCCTTACCTCAGCCCGTTGAGCCGCATAGGCGTGGGATGGAGAGCCAACTCCGTGCGGCCTCCACTGCATCTTCGCCACCAGCAATAAACGCAGATGCGCCAATTCCACGGTTGCATCACTCAATAGTGCTTCACTCGCTTCAGGCGCTGATTCGGTCACGACGGTATCAAGAATGGCTGCGGACACAGCAGTCCTCCTCTTCCGGCCCCAGTCTGCAAAGAGCAAACCCACCTGGAAAGGCCGGAATCCAAAACCCGCACCCTGCGGGTGAACCCATTCTTTCTGTCGGATTCTAGAAAGAGTCTCTCGCTGTTTTGCGCCCTATTCAGTGATTTGAATCACTCAGAATTCATATGTACCGAAAGTTCGTGACGAATACGTGAATACACAGTGGATTTTCCACTCTGCATCAGAGCGCTGCGCAAATCCTCTAGCTCTGCTTCCTTCTCACTTTATGTACAGCTGGTAGATGAGCTTAACGGCCTCCAAACAGTCCCTTCAAAAAGCCAGCCGCGGTCTTCTTGCTACCGCTTGCGCTGCTACCGGACTGGCCCGCGCCCTGCCCGCCAAGCATCTGTCCCAAATTCACGCGAATCGACGGATTTGCAGCCGTACCCGCAATCGTCAGTGGAATCGCATTGGTAGCCTTAGTGCCAAGCTGGCCATTCAAGAATTTGGTAGCTGCGGCTAGCCCTTGACTCATCAGCAAACCACCACCACTCGTGGCAGTGAACTTGGCCAACATCGTAAAGGCTAGCGCCCCCGCCGATGAAACGCTGCCACTCCCCGTGGCCGTACCTACCTGCGGTAGAACCGCTTCGATCTTTGAAAACTGGGTGATCGCCGGCGTTGAGTTCACATCTGCGCGGAGAAGTTGGATTGACGTGCCGCCACCGCTGCCACCGAAGGGGTTCATGCCCTGAATCTTCGACCCAATATCAAATCCGGCCAGCGTAGTGTTATCGATCTCTACTGGCCCCGCAACCACCGGTGCGGTTACAGGCCCGTTAATTGCAAGATCGGCGGAGAGCGCCCCGCCGCGCAGTTGTGACCCGCTGGGCAGCGTCACACCCACCGCGGGCAATAGTTCCTCAAGCTGGTCGATGGGCAGATTTGGTGCTGCCAGGTGCAGGTTCAACATTGTGGCATGCCCGCTTGTTGCGTAGCTGCCGGTTACGTGCGCCGCCACCGATCCCGTATGCACGGCTATGTCCTTTACCTGTCCGGTGCCCGCCTTCATATCGCTGGCAATCGCATAGGTAATCTCCACCGGGTCTTTGGCCGGCACGCCGCCCTTGGCCAAATGCAGATGCAAAGCGCTCAATTTACCGGTACTGCTCAGCGTACTTCCGTCCGAGGCGAGCTGCGCCTGAATACCCAGTTGCATGGAAATGCCGCTAGCTGGATCAACCGTCCCGGCGGCCACCGGATCATAGCCCTTCACATCCAGCGCGGCTTTAAACGGCGTCCTTGCAGCGTCGTTTTGAGCCAGTGGGCCGGCCTCTCCGTTCAGCTCAAATGTGCCGCCTCCGGGCAGTTCGGCCGAGAGCTTGAAGGGGAAGGCCCCTGCCAGCGAGAAGTCGTGCACCTCTGCCTCAATCTCCTGATACACAGCGGGCCTCTGTGTCTGCGGCAGCTTGGAGACGGTAGCCTTGCCGTGCTCGATCTTTAGTGCGTCCACCGTCAGCGCCGGTATGCTCCCGGCCTGTGTCGAACTGCTCGAGGATGTCGCCCCCTCGCCCAGACTGGAGAAGTTCCACTTGCCATCCGCCGCCCGGATCAACTGAATCGCAGGCGTGTCCAGAGTGAGCCTCGTGATGGCAATGCTGTGATGGAAGATTAGCTTGCCCAATTCCACGCCGATGGAAAGCGACTTGGCCGTCAGCATGGGATCGTTGCTGAATGCGGGATCGTCGGCAATGACAATGTTGCGTGCCACCAGATCTCCGGTAAATACCGAGAAGCTCAGATGCCCCAGGGTCACCTTGCGTCCCAGAGTCCCGCTCAGCTCACGCTCAATGGAGGGCCTGAACGAGTCCGCATTCACAACAAATGGCATCGCCACGGCTATCAATATCAGCACCGCGACAATTGCGACCACCGCCCGTATCCATGCCTTCTTCATGACCTCACCTGCCCTCAATCTACGGTCAAATTCTACGCGTCTCTCTTACGCATAGATGCAAATTTACGGTCGCAGGTCAGCAAATGTGAAATGGGAGGCGCCTGGCCTCCCATTTTGCATCCGCGAGATGATTACTTGAGCAGTCTACGCCGCGGCCCCGCCCTTCTTGAGCAACCAGTAGTCAAAACCGTCCACAATTGCCATCAATGCCGCCTGATTCAGGTCACTGCTCACGCCAGCGGTCACCCAGGGCTCATGCCCATCCGCGTAGAAACTGACCGTCACGCGCACATGCGCGGCGGAATCATGCGCGGAAACATCCAGCGCAGCCACGGTAAAGGTACCCAATCGCATCTCCGCCAGCGCGGGATAAAACTTGTCCAGCTCTTTCCGCATGGCCTTGGTCAGCGCATCCACGGGACCTTCGCCCTCGGCGCGAGTCGTAGCCACGCGCGCATCACCCACCGTCAGGGTCATGAAGGCCTGCACGAAGCGGCTGCCAATCTCGTCTGATTCGTCAAACACGCGCCAACTCTTGATGCCAAACCAGTTGGGTAGTGTGCCCAGTATTCGCATGCAGGCAAGACGGAAAGACATCTCACTGGCCGTAAACCCGCCGCCCTCGATCATGGCCTGGTTCACATCCATTAACGCCTGCGCCTGAGCCGAGTTGAGCGGCACGCCCATCCCCTCTGAAAGCAACATGATGTTCGCCCGGCCCGACTGCGCATTCACGCCAATCGCCGGCACTGCGCCAACCCGAACTGGATCGCACCACAGATATGCACCAGGATTCTTACGCTCGCTGCTGCCGTGCATCCCTGCCCAGGTGCCAAAAGCTCCACCGCCTACAATTGGCGCGCCATGCGGTGGCTCCAGTCCAAAGGCTGAGTAGGTGGAATGCGCCAGGCTGGTCAGCCCGGTCAACTGGGCGTCTGCGACAAATCGAGCCTCGCCGCGCAACTGCATCGATCCGATCACCGTGGTCAGATTCACATTGCCACAGCGCTCACCGGTACCCACCAGCGTGCCTTGCACGTGAACCGCTCCGGCCAGCACAGCGGCGCGGGTATTGGCCACACCCAGCCCGCGATCGGTATGCCCATGGAAGCCAAACCGCGCTCCAGTATGGCAACGCACCAGATCGCCCAGCACGCTGGAGACCTCCTCAGGACTGGCACCGCCGTTGGTGTCGCATACGACGATGCGGCTCACCTTTTGCTCCACACACTGCGAAACCATCTGGTGAAAGTAGTCCAGTGTGCGCTTGCCAAACTCTTCGTCGCAGGGGTTGCCATTCTCACGCCGGCCGCAGGCGGCGTCCATAGCATGCTCCAGGTCGACCAGCACCTCAAACCCGGCATCTTGCAGGCAGGCCACCGTCTCGCGGGCCATAAGCAGGTTCTCTTCAGGTGTGGTCTCCAGCGATTTCATCACATCCAGCAGGCGCGACTTTACCACCACCACGGCTGCGTGAACCAAATTCTTGCGGCTCAGGATGAACTGCACGTCGGGCCAATCGGCTACCCGCATGCCACGGCCCCGCGAGCGGCCAAACAGCGCCAGCCTAATCCGACCGGTCTCCGCCTGCGCCAGCGCGGCAGTCAGATCCACGACAAACTGGTTGGCTCCGGCAAAACCGATCTCTGCGTAATGCACCCCAAACGCTGACATACGCTGCAACAGCGCTACCGCGTTAGGAATCGATATCTCGAGATTCGGCTGCTGCAGCCCGTCGCGTAGGCTGGTGTCAAACAACTCAACTTGTCTGGTCTCCGTCTGACTCATGAATTCCCGTATCCGCCCCCGCAAGCCGCTGTTTCTACATGCCCCGCGCTAAAAACCCTAACATTCCATAGTACCCCGGCAAAAACTTACGGATTTTCCCTCACGGTCCAAACTGCTCCGTGTGCGCCTGGTTCGGAGTTCGCCTAGCCGAGAGCAGGAGAAATCGAAGGCTCGCCAAGCGGCGTAGCCACTTCCTGGTCCTTGTACTGCAGCTGATAAAGCTTCCAGTAGAGCCCGCGCTGCGTCAGCAACTCCTGGTGCGAGCCCATCTCGCGCAACTGTCCCTTGTGCATCACCAGAATCGTGTCTGCCCGCTGTACGGTGGAGAGGCGATGAGCGATGAGCACACTTGTGCGGCCTTCCACCATGCGCTCGAGAGCGCCGCGGATGCGCAGTTCCGTGTCCGTATCCACGCTAGACGTGGCCTCATCCAGGATGAGAATCCGCGGATTGTAGGCCAGAGCCCGGGCAAAGTTAATCAGTTGCTTCTGCCCGGTGGAGAGTGAGTTCCCGCGCTCACGCACCGGTTCGTCAAAACGGCTGGGCAGACTATCAATGAAATCCAGCACGTTCACGTCCCGCGCTGCCTCGCGCAGGCTGGCATCGGTGATCTCCTCGTTACCCAGACGAATGTTCTCTGCAATTGTTCCGGTAAACAGGAACGGGTCCTGGAGTACGACGGCAAAGTGGCGGCGCAGCTCGTTCACGTCGTGCTGGCGCAGATCCACCCCATCCAGCAGGATCTCCCCCGCGGTTACGTCGTAGAAGCGCATCATCAAGCTAGTCAGCGTAGTTTTGCCGGCACCGGTATGACCCACAATCGCCACCGTTTGCCCCGGCTCAATCACAAACGAGACATCCTTCAATATCCACTCAACGCTGTCCAGGCTAGCCAGCTCGGCGTGATCGGCAGTGGCTGAGGCGACCCTGGCCACCGCCGCTTGCTGCTCGCCGGTCAGCTTCTGATAGGTGAACCAGACGTGGCGAAACTCAATGCGGTTCGATCCGTCGCCCTTGACTGGGTGCGCGGGGCTCACGATCTCCGGCGGGGTATCCAGCAGCTTGAAGATACGCTCACAGGCAGCCATTGCAGCTTGCAGAATATTGTACTTATCGCTCAAGTCCTGAATCGGCCGCCAGAAGCGCTGCGAGTACTGAATAAACATGGCCAGCACGCCGATGGTCACCGCGCCATGAGCGATGACGCTGAACCCGCCCCGCCACACCACCAGGGCAATGGCCACAGCAGAGAGCAATTCCACCGCTGGATAGTAGAGCGCATAGGCAAAAATCGTGTCCTTGAAAGCGACCATGTGCTGGCGGTTTACGTCTTCAAAGTCCTTGTAGGCGCGCTCTTCACGGTTGAAGAGCTGCACCACGCTCATGCCGCTGATGTGCTCTTGGGTAAAGCTGTTGATGCGTGCAATGGCCGCGCGGACGCGGCGATAGCTCTCCCGCACGGAGTTGCGGAAGACACGGGTGACAATCAGGATCAACGGCAGAACGGCAAAGGCCAGCAGGGCCAGCCACCAGTTGATGCTGAGCATGACTACGGCCATGATGGTCAGGTTGAAGAAGTCATCCACGATGGCCAGCACACCGGCGGTGAACATGTCGTTGATGGCGTCCACGTCCGAGGTGAGGCGGGTAACCAGACGGCCCACGGCATGCTGATCGAAGAAGCCCACGTGCATCCTCTGCATGTGGCGGAAGATGTCGCGGCGCAGATCGAACATGATCTTCTGCCCGCACCACTGCATCAGATAGGTCTGGATAAACTCAAAGAGATACGAGAGCAGCAGCGCCACCATCCAGATGGTGGCCAGCTCTGTGACTCCCTTGTAAGCGTCGGCGGGCAGGCGGCGGGTAAACCACGTGGTAGCCGCCCCAGGCTTGCCGGTCAGATAGCGGTCAATGGCCACCTTCACCAGGTAGGGGCCGGTGACGTCACACAGCGACTTGAGCGACACGGCGACAGACGAGATGGTGGCCTGCACCCAGTAGGGGCGCACGTAGCGGGCCAGCCGCCGCATCAGCCTGGAGTCGTAAACCTTGCCAACCGGATCGTCGTCGGCCTTGCGGTCTTTACGCGAGGTACCGGATTGGGCCTTCTTCTTTTCTTCGTCCGCCATAGGGGTGGCTGGGCTGCCTTTTTCATTGTACGGCGCGCGAGGTTGAGGGCCTATGAACCAGCCTGCTCGGGGGAATCTCCGCCGCAGCCTATCTGATGCGCCAGCCGCAGGAAACGGCGCAGACGCGGACGTAAAATGCACAATTCTGTTGATAAATTTTCTGAACTTCACTGGCGAGGTGCGCAATGGGCTGGAAAAATCCGCCCAGAAAGGCGATACGCCACAAGCCCCGCTCAAAGTCAGAATGGGTTGTGCGCACTGAGCGCGGCCAGCGCCTCCTCCGGCTCCGGGCGAACACGAAAGTCGGCATGCGCCTCGGCGAAGAGTACCTTGCCGTCGCTACCCAGCACGTAGGTGGCAGGCAGGGGCAGACGCCTGCTCTGGTCGCCGTTGATGAACGGCAGGTTCACCAGGATGGAACGGTAGTAGTCCTGCAAATAATCCGGAACGGTGTAGGCAAGGCCGAATTGTTCAGCTACGGCACAACCAGCATCCGTGAGCACCGGAAACGGAATTTTGTGCTGCCCGACCATGAAGTCGCTCTGCCGCGGCGTCTGCGGGCTGACCGCCACCAGCAGTGCGCCGCTCGCGCGCAAGCGCTCATAAAGGCTGTTCCACGCCTCAAGTTCAGTGATGCAGTAGGGGCACCACCGTCCGCGAAAGAACTTGAGCACCAGCGGCCCCAGCGCCAGCAGATCGGCCAAACGCACTAGCTTGCCCGAGGCGTCCTGAAGCGCAAACTCTGGCGCCTGTGCGCCCACCGGCAAAATGCGCTGCTCCATGCCAGAGAGGAAAAGCTCCTCTACTGCGCGCTCGCCCACCGCCAGCCGCTCCGGCTGCACAAGCTTGCGCGTATTCGCTGTGATCTCGTCGAGTTGATCCTGCAGGAGTGTCATGAGTCTTTATTTTTCTATTCTCGCAGATTAGAACAAGCCTCGAACAGGCACATAAGAGCGATCAAAGATCCGCCGCATCGTCGAATCAGCCTGCAGTCTATACAGCGAAAATGGCAGAGGCTTTAGCCTCTGCCATCGTGCACTCTGCCCAGACGTAGGATCGTCGCGGCGCCATCTGGCCATCAATTCCACGCGGTCGCTATCTTACCGCCCGAACCTCTGCCGCGCCATTCCTAGATTATTCAGGCCGCCACGCATCATCTGCTTGGCTAGGCCCCCCTTGCCCATCTGCTTGAACATCTTGCTCATCTGCGCATACTGGCGGAGCAGCATGTTCACATCTTGCACACTGGTGCCGCTGCCCGCGGCGATGCGCTTGCGGCGCGAACCGGAGATAATCTCGTGGTTTCGGCGCTCGTGCGGAGTCATGGAGTTGATGATGGCCTCCAGCCGGACAAACTGCTTCTCGTCCACCTGGCTGGCCGCCTGCTGCATGCCGGCAAACGGGCCTACCGAAGGCAGCATCTTCAAGATCGACTCCATCGAGCCCAGCTTTTTGATCTGCTTCAACTGCTCGCGGAAGTCGTCCAGCGTGAAACCGTCGCCCAACAACGCCTTCTTGGCGAACTCCTCGCTCTTCTTGCGATCCAGCTTTTCCTCGGCTTTTTCGATGAGCGACATCATGTCGCCCATGCCCAGGATGCGGCCGACGATGCGGTCAGGGTGGAAAGGCTCCAGTCCGTCCGGCTTCTCGCTCACGCCGATAAACTTGATCGGCTGCCCAGTCACGTGCCGGATCGACAGCGCTGCGCCGCCGCGCGAGTCGCCATCCATCTTGGTCAGCACCACGCCGGTCAGGCTAAGCCGCATGTGGAAATCCAGCGCGGAGTTCACCGCGTCCTGGCCGGTCATTGCATCTGCCACAAACAAAATCTCCTGCGGGTTCAGGAGCTTTTTCAGTCGCTCCATCTCGCCCATCAGTTCCTCGTCCACGTGCAGGCGACCGGCAGTATCCACAATCAGCGTATTGCAGCCCATAATGCGAGCTTCGCGCAGAGCCTCTTTGGCCAGCCGCTCCACCAGCGCAGAGCCCGCAGGCTCACCCTTGGTATCGCCCTCGTAGAGCTTGGCGTCCACCTGCTTAGCTACCACCTTCAACTGTTCGCGCGCCGCTGGACGATAAACGTCCACCGACACCAGCATGGGTCGGTGGCCGCCCTTCTTGAGCCAGGCCGCCAGCTTGCCGCTGGTAGTGGTCTTGCCTGAGCCCTGCAGGCCGGCCATCAGGATCACCGTGGGCGGCTGCGAAGCAAACTTGAAGCGTGCCGTGTCCCGCCCCAGCAGCTCGATCAGTTCGTCGCGCACCACCTTGATCACCTGCTCGGAGGGCGACAGTGCCGTTAGCACCTCGGTACCCAGGGCCTTGGCACGAATGTGCTCAATCAGGTCCCGGACCACGTTGAGGTTCACGTCGGCGTCAAGCAGGGCCACGCGCAGTTCGCCGAGAGCCTCGGCAATGTTCTCTTCAGTCAGCGTGCCTTGGCCGCGCAGGGTCTTGAATACTCGCTGGAGTTTATCTGTCAGATTGTCAAACATAGGCATCTTCAGTGTAGCGGAAGCGGCAGGGCCGCTTCGAGCCTGGATGGCTTCCCCGGTCACCGCGATACTCTGGAAGAAGCATGAAAGATTCCGCCGTCTTGTTGATTGACTGCCCCGACCGCACCGGCCTGGTCGCGCGTGTCTCCGGCCTGCTCTATCAGCACGGAGCCAACATCCTCCACGCTGACCAGCATCAGGACCACGACCAGGGCCTCTTCTTCATGCGCGTCGAGTGGGCGCTCAACAGCGGCTCCGGCAGCGCGTTTGATCTCGACGCCTTCCGCGCGGCATTCACCCATCTGGCCGCCGAACTCCAGATGAACTGGCGCCTGGCCACCAGTGCGCGCCGTCCGCGCGTGGCCCTCTTCTGCTCCCACTACCTGCACTGCATGGCCGACCTGCTGCACCGCTGGCATAGTCAGGAACTGGACTGCGAAATCCCGCTCATCGTCTCCAATCACCGCGCAGTGGAACCTCTCGCTGCCTTCTACGGCATCCCTTTTGAGCACGTACCGGTAACCGCCGCCAGCCGTGAGCAGGCCGAGGCCCGCCAGCTCGTACTGCTGGAGCAGCACGCCATCGACCTCACCGTCCTGGCCCGCTACATGCAGATCCTCTCTCCTGCGTTTGTCGCCCGCTACCCGGCCGCCATCATCAACGTGCACCACTCCTTCTTGCCCGCCTTTACGGGCGCGCGTCCTTACCACGCCGCCCACGCCCGCGGCGTCAAGCTCATCGGCGCCACCAGCCACTATGTGACCGAAGTGCTGGACGACGGACCGATTATCGAGCAGGATGTGGCCCGCATCTCCCACCGCGACCAGGTC
>DAIDGZ010000142.1 GCA_027452125.1 Acidobacteriaceae bacterium
TGCCATGGCGGGTGATGGCGGCAAAGGCCGAGGCGCCCTGCGCCCCCAGCACGATGAGGTCAGCCTGCTGGGCCTTGCTCTGGTAGAGCAGCTCCTCGGTGGGGTCGCCCGGCACAACGATGGTCTGTACCGCGATCTTGCTTTGCAGCCGGGGCGGGATGAGCGCCAGCAGTTCCTGCTCAATCTGGTCAAGGGAGTGGCCGGCCAGCACCTCGGCGCGGTCCTGCGGCTTGATGACGTGCTGCAGGATCAGCCGGGCGTTGTGCTGCATGGCCAGCTCGGCGGCAAAGGGCGCCACAATGTGGCTGGCCTCGTGCAGGCTGACGGCGCAGAGAATGACCCGCGTGGCATAGTCGCGATAGCTGCCGCTTACGGCATCCGGGCCCACGATGAATACCGGCACCTTGGCCGAGCGCAACACCGCCTCGGCCACCGAGCCCACCAGCAGCTTGCCGATGGGCCCGGGGGAGTGCGTGCCCATCACGATGCGGTCAATTTCGCGTTCGCGGGTAAAGGCCAGAATCTGGTCCGCAGCCAGGCCGGGCCGGGCCACAACCTCGCAGCTGACGCCAGCCTCCTGGGCGCGCTTGGCCAGCGGCTCCAGTTGGCTCTTCTCCGTGCGCGCGGCAGCGGCGTAGTCGTAGTAGCGGATGCCCGAGGTCTCGGATGCGGCGACCACCAGTGTGTCGTAGGCGTGGAAGAGAATGAGAGTTGCGCCAAACTCTTTGGCCTGGGCCAGCGCGAACCCAAACGCAGTTTCGTTGGCGGGAATCTCTGAGGCGAAGAGGAGGGTGGAGGGCTTGCTCCATCCTGGCTTGAGAACGGCTGCCATGGGACCTCCTTCCTTGTGCTTGCGGACGAACTATGACAAAGGCTGAGAGCCGGTGGCAGTGCGCCTTGGCACACCGGCAGGTGAGTTAAATCACGCGTGCGAGAACGAAGCGGTGGCGCCGTTTCTGCGCCCTGGCGAGCCCCGGAATGCGTCCGTTGTTTGGGAAGAGAGACGCGCAGCCGGGCCACTTGTCACCCGAGACTTGCATCGTGGGCCAGTTGGAGCGCTTTGTCAAGGCTGGCCGGCCGGGCGTTGCGAAGAGTCGAGTTAGGTGATCCCAATCACAGCCGGGCGCACCGAAAGGCTGCTTTTCTAGGAGTGGATCGTGGCGCTTCCCCGGCGCGGAGTTTGTCCCCCCCGGCTATCCGCCGCGGTTCCAGCAGGAGGCCGTATGAAGCCGATGCACAATATTCCCGCCCGCGGCGGGCTCAACTACGATGAAACCCCGTTTCTGGCCATCTGGGAGGTCACGCAGTCCTGTGACCTGGCCTGCAAGCACTGCCGCGCCGCCGCCCAGCCCATTCCGCACCCCGACGAGCTGAGTACGGAAGAGGGCAAACAGGTGATCGACCAGATCGCCGCCATGGGCATCCCCATCTTTGTGTTTACCGGCGGCGATCCGCTGAAGCGCAAGGATGTGTTTGAACTGATCCGCTATGCGGCGGGCAAGGGCGTGCACGTGGCGCTCACGCCCAGCGCCACCCCGCTGCTCACGCGCGAGGCCATCTTCAAGCTGAAGGAAGCCGGGCTGGTGCGGCTGGGCATTTCGCTGGATGGCTCCACGCCAGAGATTCACGACGCCTTCCGCGGCCTGCCCGGCGCCTGGGCGCGCACCATCCAGGCCATTGAGTGGGCCAATGAGGCGGGCATTCCAATTCAGGTGCACACCACCATCAGCCGCCACAATGCCCATGACCTGGACAACTTGTGCAACCTGTTCGAGAAGCTGGCCATTGTGATGTGGAATGTCTTCTTCCTGGTCCCCGTGGGACGCGGGCAACTGGACGATCTGCTCAGCGGCGAGGAGTTCGAGCAGGTCTTCGGCAAGATTTACGAACTGTCGCAGCGGGCCAACTTCCAGATCAAGACCACGGAGGCCATGCACTATCGCCGTTACCTGATCCAGCACAACCTGGAGGAGCGGAAGATGGGCCACGGGCATCCGCATGCCGCGGCCGCCTACGAGCCCGGCGCGCCCACCGCCGACGCCCACACCCGCAACATGGGCTGGGCCACGCGGCGGGTGAACGACGGCAAGGGCTTCATGTTCATCTCCCATGTGGGCAACGTGTATCCCAGCGGATTCCTGCCCCTCCACGCAGGCAACGTGCGCCAGCAGCCGCTGGCCGAGATCTACCGCGAGGCGTCCATCTTCAAGGCGCTGCGCGATACCGGCAAGCTGGAAGGCAAGTGCGGGGCCTGCGAGTTCAAGGAGATTTGCGGCGGCTCACGCGCCCGCGCCTATGCGCTCACCGGCGATCCGCTGGCCCAGGAGCCCTGCTGCATCTATCAGCCGAAGCACTGGGATGCGCACCTGGAACAGGAGGCGGAGGCCTACCAGCATGCGGCCCCTGCAGCCAAACTGGCCGTGCTGTAGAAGAGCCGCGCGCCGCCCCTGCCATCTGCGGGGCGGCGCGTTTTTTTTTTAAGCAGAAAACAGTGCCAGGGCAGGCCTAGACGTGTGTCTCGAGCTTTTCCGGGTGGTGCACGGTCACCAGCGAGTCCTCGATCGAGATCCAGCCGTCCTTGCGAAACTGCCCCAGGGTGCGGGTGACGGTCTCGCGCGTGGTGCAGACCATGGAGGCCATCTCCTCGTGGGTCAGCAGCAGCGGAAAGCGGAACTCAAGGGGATTGAGCTGTTCGCCGATCTGGTGCGCCAGCTCGATGAGCAGCCGGCCCAGGCGGGCGGCCACAGTATCGGCCAGGGCGATGCGGCAGGCGTCCTGCAGGGCAAAGCGGTACTCCTGGCAGATGCACTGCACGGCGCGCAGTTGGGCCTCCTTGTGGCTGCGCAGGAAGGCCAGGAAGCGCTCGCGCTCCACGGGACGCAGCTGCGCGGCGGTGAGCGACTCGGCGGAGACCTCGTAGACGCCGTGGGAGAGCACCGCATAGAGGCCGAGCACGGAGCCGGGGCCGGCGACGCGCACGATCATCTGGCGCTCATCGGGGCGGCCGGTGGTCAGCTTGAGATAGCCGCTGCAAATAAGGAAGAGGCAGCGCGCATCCTCCCCCTGGGTAAAGAGCGAGGCCTGCGCCGGCAGGGAGATGGTGCTGGTGGCGAGTTCCAGATCGGCCAGAACGGCGCTGCCCAGCGAACAGAACCAGCCGGGCCGGCGGTTGGAACAAGCGGCGCAGCCTGCGGGCACCTGCCGGACGAGGCGCCGCTGCCGTAAGGGGGCTTCCGTCGAAATCTGCATTTCCGTCATGGTCTTGCCCGTCCAATGCCGGATGAGTGCCATCTTTCCGGGGCGATCCGGCTCTCCGTCACGGCTGCAAGCCACGACGGAATACATCCCCGGCCCACCGGGAAAAAGACTGATGCTCTAGGGGCAGTGTGCCCCAGATGGCGGCGGAGTGAATGTGATGGGCCTCACGTGTCTCTGCAGACGTGAGGAGGCTCACGCGGGGCAGAAATTCCGCTGTGCAGCGGCATCTGGAAAAGGCGATAGAAAACACAGCATCTGTTACAAATCAATCAATTTGCGCTCATGTGACGATCATCACCGCGTCGTCGCATGACAGGAACGTAATCTTCCACGTATCGAGTGATGCTCCGCACAACGGGGCTTCCAAGGGCCAAAGTTCTACCGGTCCGGTACCAAACGCGGCACTCTTCACAAAGAGGCTGCAGAAGAGAAAGAAGGTTCTGGTGCAATGGCAGGAGGGAGACATTCGATGAGAGCATCCGAGGCGGTATTTTTCATGCATAGAGATGGGCCTGTAACGCGATTGCCGATTGGTGCGGTTCCGGGGAAGCGTCTGGGGCTGCGAGCTGTATTGATGTTGATGCTGGGCGCAGGCGTACTGTGCGCCACTGCGCTGGTAGCCCAGGCGCAGGACAATGCCAAGGTCTCGTCCAAGGTCGCGGTCTCATCGGAATTTGTGGGATCGGAAACCTGCGCGGCCTGCCATGAGCAGGTGGTGAAGGGCTTTGACAACAACCCCCACACCAAGATGGCCTTGATGCACGGGGACAACGGGGTGACCTGCGAGAACTGCCACGGGGCCGGCAAGGCGCACGTGGAAGGCGGCGGGGACGTCACCAAGATCTTCAATCCGGCCAAGGCGACGCCGCAGCAGGTGGACGCCAAGTGCCTGAGCTGCCATGCCGGGACGCATCCGAACTTCGAGCGTTCGCCGCATGCCAAGGCGGGACTGAGCTGTATCAGCTGCCACAGCGTGCACCAGGCGAAGGACGAGGCGAAGCTGCTCAGGGCGTCGCAGCCCACGCTGTGCTTCCAGTGCCATGCGGACGTGAAGCCGTCGTTCAATATGCCGTTCCACCACCGGGTGAATGAAGGCCTGGTGAAGTGCAGCGACTGCCACGATGTGCACGGCTCGTTCCAGCCCAACAACCTGCGGACCACGGCGGACCAGAACGCAGTCTGCACCAAGTGCCACACCGATGTACGCGGGCCGTTTGTCTTCGAGCACACGCCGGTGAAGGCGCAGGGTTGCATGGCCTGCCACACCCCGCACGGCTCGCAGAACGCGCGGCTGCTGAATGTGCCGAATATCGACCAGTTGTGCAACCAGTGCCACAGCCCGGTTGCCAACGACGCGATTCATGGAATGGGCCGGGGCTCGTCCACCGGGACGCCCTGCATCAACTGCCACACCATGATTCATGGCTCGAACTTCAGCCAGGCGTTTGTCAAGTAGGCGCAAGGGAAACCGGCTGCGCTGTTCAGGCCTGCTGGACGGCGCGGCCCCGGGCGCGAAGCGATTTCGCAGGCGGGCGCAAGGTTTCGCTGTGAGCAACGTTTTTCAAGTGAGGCTTCATATGAAGAGCATAGGCAGGTTTTTCCGGCTGTTGAAACAACAGCCCTCTCACGCCAGAGCCCAGCATGTGGCTGCGGGCGTAGGAGTCGCCATTTTATTGATGATGACGGGCGCCGCTGCCGCCCAGATTCCGATGCCCAGCACGGCCCCGGTCATTCCGGATGGCTATTCCGTTCACCAGTCGGTGGACCTGGGCGGGCACATGGTTGGTCTCACGGGCAGCGGGGCCATGTACGACACGTTGGTGAATCAGCAGTCCGGACCGCGCATGCTGGGGGCAACCTACGAGATGCGCGCGTTACCCACCAACAAGCACGCGCTGTTTGACACGCTGCGCATCATGAGCAACGGGTTTGGCGGCGATCCCAACAACTTTGCCCGGCTGGATGCCTCCAAGGGCAAGCTGTACGAGTTCAACGGGCTGTTCCGCCGCGATCGCCAGTACTTTGACTACGATCTGCTGGGCAACCCGAACATCATTCCCGGGCAGTCGATTCCCATTGGGCCTTCCACCGCGCCGACCGGCTCTCTGGCCTGGCCGCAGGTGAATCACTCTTCGGTGATGTTCAACACTGTGCGCCGCATGACGGACACCAGCCTGACGCTGTTCCCGTTCGCCAAGGTGACTTACCGGTTTGGCTACTCCAAGACGACGATGGAAGGGCCCAGCCTGAGCCCCAGCTACAGCATCGACAAGTACGACGCGCTGCTGCGCCAGTATCAGCGTCACAGCACGGACGACTTCCTGGGCGCCATGGACTGGAAGCCGGTGCAGGGCACCAAGGTGACCTTTGAGGAAGTGGTGGATCACTACAAGGACGACACCTACTTCACGCTGGATCCCAACGGCTTCCTGGTGCAGGAAGCGGACGGTACGCCGGCCTACCTGGGCAACTGGGACAGCCAGACGCCCTACGGCATCGCGGCCTGCAACAAGACCAGCATGATCAACTCGTCCACCCTCCTGTATGCGCCGCAGACGCCGGGCGGCATGCCGGTCATCGATCCTGCCTGCGCGGTGGTGACCAGCTACACGCGTGCGCAGCCCACCCGCATCATCACGCCGACGGAGATCGTGCGCTTCCAGAGCACCAGCATCAAGAACGTCTCCATGAACGGCGATGTGCGTTACACGCTGGGCAACGTGAACGTTCCTAACTACTACGAGAACGTGCAGGGTCTGAATGGCAGCATCCGCTCCATCACCTACAAGGGCTACGCCAAGGGCCATCGCTCGGTGCTGTCTGCCGACTACGGTCTGGTGTGGCAGGTGAGCAACTCCTTCAGCGTTGCCGACCAGGCGACCTTCTACAACGTGCAGCAGCCGGGATATTCCAATCTTCCGATTGCCACCACGCTCTCCACGCCGAGCACGGCGGGGAGCCAGACGATCACCTATTCCGGTCCGCTGACCAAGGGCAATGCCTTTGCGCTGCCGCACGGCGTCAACGGCACTGTGACCCCGGCCTACTTTGGCCAGGAGATGCTGACCAACAACCTGACGCTGAGCTGGATTGCCACGGCCAAGGCGCAGTTCTCCCTTACCTACCGCGCCAGCAGCCAGAATATCGGCCAGGGCGTTCCGCACCATGGCGTGGCCACGGATGCCACCGACCCGGTGACCGGCACGGTGACGATCAACGAAAACGGCGGCATCTTCAATGCGGTGCTCCGTCCCTCCGCGCAGTGGGAGATCAACGGGTCCGCGGAGATCGCGTATGCCGACAACGCGCTGACGCCGATCTCGCCGCGGCAAACCAAGCAGTACCGGGTGCACACGCTCTATCGGCCCAAGGCCTGGGCGACGTTCACCGGCTCCTTCAGCGATCGCGAGCGCCACGACAACACCAACAACACCGGCGAGGCAATCGACGGTCCGGTGGAGCACGTGGATCACAGCCGCGTGGTCGGTCTGGGCGCAACCCTGGCCCCGAACGAGCACTACGGCCTGGACTTCAACTACGCGTACAGCGACATCTACACCTCCACCAACATCTGCTACACCGCAGGTGGCAGCGCCAGCCTGCCGGGAGCGGCGCCCGCCAACGGCGCGGCCTGCCCGGACGGCACGGTGCGTGGAGCCTCCTATTACGAGTACGGCCCGGTGAAGGACTTCATGGATGCGCCGACGCAGTACGGATCGGTAGCCCTGACCATGAATCCGGTCAAGACGGTGAACTCCAACATCGGCCTGCGGGTCAGCTCGGTCAACGGCAACCAGTTCTTCAACGATGCGCGCCAGGTCAACGGCTCGCTGAACTCGACCTACCAGTCGCCGTACCTGAACTTCGCGTGGACCTCGCGTCCCGGGCTGGTGTGGAAGGCGGAGTACGACTTCTACGGCTACGGTGAGGGCGGCCCCTCCGGCGCACCTTACTGCAGCACCAGCAGTACGCTGCCCAAGCCAGGTCAGCCGGCGCCGGTGGTCCCGTGCACCTCGTCCACCATCACCGGGCCCACAGGGTTGACGGAGCCGTCGTCTGGTCTGACAGCGCCGCGCAACTTCCACGCCAACACCATGACTCTCGGAGTGCACTACGAGTTTTAAGCAAGCGCAGTCAGTATCATCCGGTCATTTTTCTTCACTTACAGGGGCAGGCCGGGCTCAAGGTTTCCGGCCTGCCCCTGCCGTCTTTCCTCGCAACGTCCGGTTCTGAGGGTGTAGGGCCGGCCTCAACATGGTGCACGAAGATCTTCTTGAAGAAATCCATGCACGGCCGCCAGAAGCCGGCGGCGGAGGTCATTCAGGAGTCTTACCATGAGCAAGTCTGTTCGCTGTATCACGGCGTTGGCCGCAGTGGTGTTTTTCTCTGGGGCCATGAGCTTCGCGCAATCCGGCGAAGCGGTGTATAAAGCGCACTGCCAGAGCTGTCACGGTGCGGCGGGCGTCCCCAATCCGGGGATTGCCAAGGCAATGGGCGTAAAGCCGGCGACCGATCCGGCCATGAAGAAGCTGAGCGAGGCGCAGATGGTGGCTTCCACCAAAGACGGCAAGGGAAAGATGAAGCCGTTCGCGGGCAAGCTGACCGACGCCCAGATCAAGGCTTCCGTCGATTACTTCCGCACGTTTGTGAAGTAAGCAAGGACTGGCGCGGCTTCTGGAGCCAGCCACGGAAGACGCGCCGGATTGCAGGTTGTACCGGAGCTTGCTATTGTGAAACCCGTCCCCACTGCCAGCGGGCAATTTTTTCTGGCTGGGTACGCGAAGACAATCAAACGGAATTCGCCGCTCCCGATGAATGGGCGGATGAAGAACACAAGGAGCCTCATAATGATGAAGATGATTCGTTCCCAGGTGGTGCTGGCCGCTACGATTTGCCTGGCCGGTACCATGTGCTTCGCCCAGGCCGGTGCGGCGGTTTACAAGACCAGCTGCCAGAGCTGCCACGGCGCCAACGGCACCCCCAACCCCGGCATTGCCAAGATCATGGGCGTGAAGCCGGCTGCGGAGTACAAGAGCGTCTCCGAAGCGGCGATGATCGCCTCTGTAAAGAACGGCAAGGGAAAGATGAAGGGCTTTGCCGGCAAGCTGAGCGACGCGCAGATCAAGGAAGCCGTGACCTATTTCCGCAGCCTGAAATAGGCTGCGGAAACCACCCAGGGCTTTAAGCGATGGCCCGCCGGAATCGGCGGGCCATCCATTTCAGAGGAGGCAATCGCAGTGCCCTTGTTTCAAAAATTCCGCGAGGGTTGGGTACGGCCCGCGCTTTTCTTCGGCAACAACCCCATCAGCCTGGCTGGCGGCGCCATCACCACCGCTTCCGGCATCACCATGGTCGGGTACTGGATGCTCGACTTCTTCGGCCGCCAGTACAGCAATCCCTACCTGGGCATCATCACCCTGCTGATTTTGCCGGGACTGTTCATCACCGGACTGCTGCTGATCCCCGTCGGCATCCTCATCCGCCACAGAAAACTGCAGCGGGAAGGGCTGATCCCCGCCGAATATCCCAAGATTGATCTGAACGACCGCATCTTCCGGCACGGCCTGGACATCGTGCTGGTGGCCACCATCGTCAACCTGCTGGTGGTTGCCATGGCCACCTATCGCGGGGCGGAGTATATGGACTCGCCGCAGTTCTGCGGCAGCTCCTGCCACGTGATGAAGCCCGAGTACACGGCCTACAAGATAGGCCCGCACTCGCACGTGCCCTGCGTGCAGTGCCATATCGGCTCTGGCCTGTCGTCCTATTTTGAGGCCAAGGTCAACGGCACCAAGCAGGTGATGGAGGTGGCCTTTGATCGTTATCCCCGGCCGATTCCCTCGCCGGTGAACAGCCTGCGCCCGGCGCGTGATATCTGCGAGAGCTGCCATACGCCGACGCGGTTCATCGGTGAAAAGCTGCTGGTGGTCTCCAACTTTGCCGACGATGAGCAGAACACCCAGACGCAGACTGTACTGGTGCTGCACCTGGGCGGCGAGGACTCGCTGTCGCATCTCTCCGGCATCCACGGCGTCCACCTGGGCCACATCGAGTACATCGCCACCGATCCCACACGGACCACCATCCCCTGGGTGGAGCGGACCAATCCTGACGGCACCAAGACGGTCTATGCCGCCTCGGCGCTCAAGGGGCAGATGCCCAAGGGCGAGCGCCGGGTGATGGACTGCATCGACTGCCACAACCGTGCCGCGCATACCTTTGTGACGGCGGAGCAGGCGGTGAACCGCGCCATGGCCGACGGGGCCATCAGCCCCAGCCTGCCCTGGGTGCACAAGGAGGGCCTGGAACTCATCAAGGCCAACTACTCCAGCCAGGACGAGGCGCGGGCGAAGATTCCTCAGCAGCTTGAGGCCTTCTATCGCACCACCAATCCCGGCGTGCTGGCCACCAAGGGCAACCTGGTGCAGGCGGCGGGTAAGGAACTGGTCACGCTCTACTGCCAGAATGTCTTCCCCGATATGAAGGTGACCTGGGGAACGCATCCCAACCACATCGGCCACATGAGCTATCCCGGCTGCTTCCGCCGCCACGATGGCGACCACGTCGCCAAGGACGGCAGCGCCATCACCCAGGATTGCTCGGCCTGCCACAACCTGCTCGCGGTGGAAGAGGCCAAGCCCAAGGTGCTCTCCGACCTCGGCCTGTAAAACATACGCACACGCGCTACGCGGTCCTGTCCCGGCTTCTCCTCCTCCTGCCGGAACGGACCGCGTTCCGCATTTTCGCGTGATCCCCTTGCGCCTGCCTGTAAGAATCAACTGCCTCTGCAGGGCATATCGCTATACAATCAGGGCGAAGCACTCGCATTCGCCGCGCCGTTTTTCTATGTAGACGCATCACCAGAAACGGTCTCCCTCCCCCGGAGAGACTGAGAGTGCTTTATTTGTGCGGAGTGAGGCGCAAGGTTTGGCACAGGACAAGACGATGGCAGGAAAGCGAGGCTTCGGTTCAGCGCTGGCGCTGTTGCTGGCGGCGGGACTTGGAGTATCGGCAGCGCTGACTCCGCAGGCGGCTACTACCCGGCTGTCTGGCGACTGGCACAGCACGCCGGCGGTCACACTCGCGAAGAGCGGCGCCCCGGCGCGGCCCGACGCGGTGGACAATGGGGAGGCCCCGGCTGGCGCGCGACTGGGCCGCATGCTGCTCCTGCTGCAACCCTCGGCGGCGCAGCAGCAGGCTCTCACGCAGGAACTTGCCGCGCTGCAGAATCCAGCCTCGCCGCAGTATCACCACTGGCTCACGCCCACCGCGTTTGCCGATGCCTATGGCAACTCGGCCGCGGATGTGGCCGCGGTGGCAGCCTGGCTCAGCAGCCAGGGCCTGCAGGTGGCGCCGCTGCCGCAAGGCCGCGGCTGGATCGAGTTCTCCGGCACCGTGGCCCAGGTGGAGCAGGCCTTCCAGGCGCAGGTGCATGCTTATGCCACAGTGCAGGGCACCCGCTATGCGCTGGCCGGACCCATCTCCATTCCGGGCGCCCTGGCGCCGGTGGTCAAGGGGCTGGTTTCTCTGGATGGCTCGCTGGCCCAGCCTGCCCTGGCGAGTCCGCAGCCCGTCGCTGTGCCGGTGGAGCAACTGGCGGCGCAGACCACGCTGGGCGGCGCTCCGGCACTCACGCCGCGGCTGGCCGCGCAGATTCTGCATCTGGACAGCTTGCAGGCCAATGGGGTGAAGGGCGCGGGCGAGACCATTGCCATCGCCTCCACCAGCAACATCGACGTGGTGGATGTGGATGCCTTCCGGTCGGTCTTCGGCCTGCCGGCTTCGGCGCTTTCGGTGGCTCCGCAGGGCACTGACCCCGGGTTGACGGATGGTCAGGCGGAGGCCACGCTGGAAGCCTCGTGGGCCGGCGCGGCTGCCCCGGCGGCGCGCGTGCTGCTGGCCCCGGCGGCCACCACCGCAGCGACGGACGGCATTGACCTCTCGCTGGCGGCGATCGTTGATCAGGATCTGGCTCCGATTGTGGCCATGGGGTACTCGGACTGCGAAGCAGCCCTGAGTCCGGCCCATCAGGCGTTTTATGCCGCGCTCTACCGCCAGGCGGCGGCGGAGGGCATCTCAGTGATTGCGGCGGCGGGAGACAGTGGTGCGGCCGCCTGCCATGCCGCAGGCAACGATGCGCCGGTGAGCAGCGGCTATGGCGTGAACGCGCTGGCCTCCACGCCGTGGAATACCGCGGTGGGCGTGGCCTCGTTTGGCACAACAGGCCCGGCGGGAGCCAACTCTGCGCTGGCGGCATGGTCACCGGTAAACGCGGCGGATGCGGCCTACGCCGGCGGCGGTGGCGTCAGCTCGCTCTATCGCGTACCGGGCTGGCAGCCGATTCAGCCGGCCCTGACCAGCACGCAAAACCGGCTGATGCCGGATCTGTCCCTACCCACGGCGATTGACACCTCCGCTGACCCAGGACTGGCCTTCTGCTTGGGCGGCTCCGCAGGCTGCACGCTGGTACGCAGCGGCGGGAGCGCGGGCGCGGCGGCGCTGTTTGCCGGCATTGCCGCCCTGGTGGCGCAGCAGAATGGCGCGCAGGGCAACATGACGCCGACGCTCTATGCATTGAGCAGCCACAGCGGCGTTTACAGCGATGTGCAGCAGGGCGCAGCGCAACTGAGCTGTGCGGCGGGCAGCCCCGGCTGCGGCGTCAGCGGCAAAATCGGCTATCCAGCGGCCACCGGCTATGACCTGGCCACCGGCCTGGGCATGGTGAATGCGCAGGCTCTGGTGCATGGCTGGGCGCAGCCAGAGGCCAACGGCACCCAGGCGGTTACGGTGACCAATACCATCCTGCCCAGCCAGACCATCAACCCGTCGGGTTCGGTGGTGCTGTCGGCCACGGTCACCTCGCAGACCAGCTCCGGCGCGCCCACCGGCACGGTCACGTTCTACGACCAGTTCACGGCTACCTCCATCACCACGGTGCCGCTGACGGTAGGCACCGGCGGCTCGCAGAGCTCGACGGCCTCGGTCACGGTGACCGGCGTGCTGTCGCAGGGCGGGCATCCCATCGTGGCCCAGTACAGCGGCGACACCACCTACGCGGCGGCCAGCTCGCAGCCAGTGGTGGTGCAGGTGCAGCCCAGCCCCACGGTCACCGTGGTCACGCCGGTCTCCACCAATCCCGCGCCGGGCAGCAGCCTCACGGTCACGGCCACCATCACCTCGTCCAATGCGGGTGCGGGGGCGCTTGCTCCCTCGGGCACGGTGGACTTTCGGCTGGACGGCGTGAGCCAGGGAATCAAGGCGGTTGTTCCAGGCGTGCCGGCCGCCCCCAGCACCAACTCCACCAGCAGCATCACGTTTACGGTTCCCTACTCGGCGGGGACGCATCAGATTGTCGGCTTCTACAGCGGCGATACCAACTACAACAACTCTACTTCTGCCGCGGCGGCCATCACGGTATCCACCAGCACGCCGACGGTCACGCTCACTCCCGCCACCACTACACCCGCGGCGGGCAGCAGTTTGGCGCTTACGATGACCATCACGCCGCCGGGCAGCACCACCACCCCGCCGACCGGAACGGTGACGGTGACCATGGATGGCGCCAACGTAGGCACGGCTCCAGTAGTCAGCGGCTCGCCTTCCTCCACGGCCACGCTCAACATCACGGCGCCGGCCATTGGCACGCACACCTTGCAGGCCACCTATAACGGCGACGCAAACTTTTCCACGGCCACGTCTACGGCGGTGAGCATCACGGTTGCCAAGGCCAACACCACGCTGACCCTGACCCCGGCCACCACCACTCCGACTGGCGGCAGCTCGCTCCTGCTGACGGCAACGCTGGCTCCGGTGGGTGCCACTCCATCCACGCCGACCGGCACAGTGACCTTTACGCTGGACGGCGTCAGCCAGGGCACGGCGACGCTGACCTCAGGAACAACGGCCACGCTGACCATTAACGCGCCGACATCGGGATCGCACACGGTACAGGCCTCCTATAGCGGCGACACCAACTTCCAGAGCTCCATCTCGTCGGCAGTCACGCTGAACGTGGCCAAGACTTCGACCACCACGGTGATCACTCCCGTCTCCGGCACGGTGGCGCTGGGTGCGGCGCAGTCCATCACGGTGGACATTACCCCAGCGACGGCCGGCGCCAGTACGCCCTCAGGAACGGTGAGCTTTACCGTGGATGGCGTTGCTGCGGGCACGGCTACGGTGATTCCCGGCTCGCCCTCGACGGCGACCGGCTCCATCACCTTCTCGACGGTGGGAACCCACAGCGTGCGCGCCATCTACAGCGGCGATACCAACTACGCTACCTCCACCTCGTCGCCCATTTCGGTGAGCGTGGCGAAGGGGACGCCGACGGTGACCGCGACCACGGGCACAGCCTCGCCGACGGCAGGTAGCTCGCTGCAACTGACGGCATCGATCGCTCCGGGCACGACCGGAGCCACCTCGCCCACGGGCACGGTCATCTTCCAGATTGACGGCACAGCCGTGGGCACGGGCGTTGTGGTGTCCGGCAATCCGGCCACCTCGACCATCACCATCACAGCGCCCTCAGTGGGCAGCCACACCCTGCAGGTGGTCTACAGCGGCGACAGCAACTACAACACCGCCACCTCTACGGCGACGGTCTTCACCGTGGCCAAGAGCACGACGACGCTGGCGCTGACCCCGGCAACCACGACGCCGGTAGGCGGCAGTTCGCTGCTGCTGACGGCCACGCTCAGCGCCCCGGGCACCGCGACTACGCAGCCCACCGGCTCCATCATCTTCACCATGGACGGAGCCAGTGTGGGGTCAGCCTCTCTGGCCTCCGGCACCACGGCCACGCTCACGATCACCGCGCCCACCTCCGGTACGCACACGCTGCAGGCCTCTTACGTGGGCGACAACAACTACTCAGCGGCCACCTCGCCCGCAGTGACCATCAACGTGGCCAAGAATCCCACCACGCTGACCATTACGCCCTCCACCACCACGCCGGCGCTGGGCAGCACCGTGCCGGTTACCGCTACCATTGCGGCGGCCAGCCCGGGCAGCACGCAGCCCTCGGGCAGCGTCACCTTCACGCTGGATGGCGCCACCGTGGGCGTTTCGCCAGTGCTGCCGGGCAGCCCGTCCACCGCTTCAATCACACTGCCGGCGATGACGCCGGGCACCCACATCCTGGCCGCCAGCTACAGCGGCGACACCTACTACGCCACGGCGACGGCGACGGCGGTCTCCCTGACAGTGCCCAAGAGCCCCACCAGCACGGCGATTACGCCGGCCACCACCTCGTCTTCGGGCGGCAGCTCGCTGCAGGTGTCGGCCACCGTGATTGCCACCAATCCGGGCACATCCTTCCCCACCGGCACGGTCAACTTCTCAGTGGACGGAGCCAGCGCCGGCGTCTCCGCTCTGAGCCCCGGTTCCCCCTCTACGACGACCATCAACCTCGCGGCGCTCACTCCGGGCTCCCACGTCATCATCGGCACCTACAGCGGCGACACCTATTACGGCACGTCTTCCTCGACGCCGGTGACGGTCTCGGTCTCCAAAAGCTCCACCACAACCACGCTGACGCCCTCGACCATTACGCCCACCGCGGGCGGATCGATGTCGGTGACCGTCTCCATCAGCTCGCCCAACCCAGCCTCCGCGCAGCCCGGCGGTACGGTGACCATCACCATGGACGGGGCCACGGTGGGCACCGGCACGGTGACCGCGGGCGTGCCTTCGCTGGCGGTGGTGACCATTCCCGTAGTCTCTGCCGGCTCGCATCTGCTGCAGGCGGTCTACAGCGGCGACACCTACTACACCGGCTCCAACTCCTCCACCGTGTCCATCGTGGCCGCCAAGGGCGCCAGCACGACCACCGTAACCGCATCACCGGCCTCGCTGACCGTGGGCAAGACGGAGACGCTGACCGCCGCGATTGCTCCGCTGAGCCCCTCGACCGGTGTCACGTACACCTTTACCGGGTCAGTCAGCTTCTATGACGGCGGCACCAAGCTGCTGGGCACGGTGCCGGTCTCAGCCAATGCGGCCGTGCTCACCGGCGTCTCGCTGGCCAACAACGTCAACCACACCATCACAGCGGTCTACAGCGGCGACATCAACTGGCTGGGCAGCACCTCCGGGCCGCTGCCGCTGGCCGCCTCCACGCTGCCGGATACCGTGGTGCTCACCTCGAACTACACCACCGCGCCGCCGGGAGCCGCCATCGTGCTGACGGCGACGGTGACGCCAACCATGACGCCCGACCCGACCACGGGCGAGGCCAATCCCACCGGGAACGTCGTCTTCTACAACGGCACCACCGTGCTGGGCATTGCGGCGCTTACGCCGGTGACGCCCGGCGACAGCTCCGTGGCCACGCTCACGACGCAGACCCTGCCCGGCGGCCAGGACGCTATCTCCGCCTACTACCAGGGCGACCTGTTCTACGATGTGGCCACCTCCAACATCCTCACGCTCACCGTGCAGGATTTCACCCTGACCGCGGCCTCCGGCAATCCGCCGACCAACCTGAATATCGTGCAGGGCAGCGCCGGCTCGGCCTCGTTTGTCATCACCGGTCTGGGCGGCTACAACAACCTGGTGCAGATCGTCTGCCAGGTGCCCACGCAGGACAACATGACCTGCACGGCCAGCCCGCAGCAGGTGACGCCCCCAGCCACGGTCACTTTCGTGGTGCAGACCTACAAGTCCGGCGCGCCCGGCACCACCGCCGCAAATCATGAGGGCGCGGTGCCGCCGTGGTCGCGCAAGGCAGGCGGAGCTGCGCTGGCGCTGCTGTGCTTTGTGCTGCTGCCCTTCGGCTGGCGGTCGCGCCGGCGGCTGCTGGGCCAGGCGCGCTGCGTGCTGATTCTGGCGCTGTTGCTGGCCGGGCTGGCCGGCGCAGGCATCGGCTGCACCAGCAACAACGCGCTGCCCACCAGCGCCATCACCGGCACGCCGCTGGGCGTGGCTACGCTCAAGGTGGTGGGCACGGCCTACGTGAACAACACGGTGGTCAACCGCAGCGCCTACTTCACGGTGAATGTGATTGCGCCGGGAACGACCGCGCCATAGGGTGTATCGACATATAGGGG
>DAIDGZ010000143.1 GCA_027452125.1 Acidobacteriaceae bacterium
AGACGAGGCGGAGGACGAAGACTTTGGTGACTCCAAGGCAAGGACGACAACGACGTATGGGGCAATTTTCCCCGCAACCCGCAGGGACGGGGCCGATTTTCCCGATTTCGGTGTCGGTCGTTGCTAGCAGACGTCCAGTCTGCGTCACTCCTCCCTCCTCGAACTCAGAAAAATCGGCTCCCGTCGCCGCCATCCGCGTAGTGTGAACAGGCCCTAGTCTGCGCTGCGGGTCAGTAGCGGTAGCTCAGTCCCAGCCCCAGCACCTTGCGGGCCTGCAGGTTCACCGGCACAAAGCCCAGCGGCGGGTTGGCGATATACGTGGTGCCGATCTGCCCGGCCACCTGGCCCACCCCGATATCGAAGCTGAAGTGGGGGTTATCCTTCTGGGTCACGCGCACGGCGTAGTCCAGCGTGGTGGGAATGTGCGCCTTGCCGCCCACCAGGATGGCGCCGAGGTTCTTCACCTGCGGCGGCTGCTGCGTGAATCCCGCCGAGGGCACAATGGCCGTCTTCCACGGACCCGGCAGAGGAATGCCCAGCCCGCCGAAGAGGCGTCCACCAAAGCGCGTCGCCTGCCCGCCAATGCCGAAGATGGAGGCGTTCGTGGCCTTCCAGCCCAGATTGACGAGGAACGGCACAGGAGGCTTGAGCCACGTCTTGGTCACGGCCACATAGAGGTCGCCGTTGGTGTAGCTCTTGTCGGCGCCGGTCAGCTTTTTGTTGAGCGCGCCAGAGACGAAGTGGTCTCCGGTGCGTATCACAAAGCCCACCGCCGCGCCCGGCATCCACACGCCGCCTGTGCCCTCCTTGAGCGCCACCACCTTGCCGCTGAAGACGTTCATCCCGGCGGAGTGCCACAGGCTGCTGAAGAGCGCGGAGTTGCCGTCCATGTGGACGCTGCGGGTGTAGCCCACCTCGGCGCGGTTGGCCAGTCCCTCAGCAATGCTGAAGGTCTGGATATCGCCAATGACCTTGCTGGCGCTTACAAAGTGGTAGCCGATGGCGGGATGCGAGAGGACCCTGCCCTCCACGGAGGGCACCACGTAGGCCGTGGGGGTGAGAAAGCCGCCGGTCTGGCCTTCCAGCGTGAGGTGTTGCGCATGGACGGCAGAGGCTGCCAGCAGAAGCGCTGCCGGCAGAAATGCGGCGGCGCGAGCGAAAAAACTGTGGGTATTCACAGGCTCATCAGCTCCACTGGAGAAGGACCGCGGTTACGGCGCTTCTTCCCGGATTTTGTTTGAAATTGATCCTCTTGTAACACAACCGCGGGGTCATCGTCTGCAACAATCGGCGGGTGGTAGACTCAGCCCATGCCGCGGGGATTGTTCATCACGCTCGAGGGGCTGGACGGCTCCGGGAAGACCACGCAGATCAAGCGCCTGGCCGCCTGGCTGGAGCGCCACCGGCTGCCGCACATCGTCACCCGCCAGCCGGGCGGCACCGCCATCGGCGACCGCATCCGGCAGATTCTGCTGGACTCCCGCTCCACTGGCCTGGCACCCATGGCAGAGATGGCCATGATGTTTGCGGATCGCGCCCAGGCCATCGCCGAGGTGATTCAACCGGCGCTGGAGGCGGGCCGGATCGTGCTCTGCGACCGCTTTACCGACTCCACCGAGGCCTACCAGGGCGGCGGCCGCGAGCTGGGCTCGCAGACGGTGCTGGAGCTGCACCGTCTGCTCTGCGGGGCGCTGCAGCCCGACCTGACCCTGCTGTTACTGCCCGGCTTTGAGGCCTCGCTGGCCCGCGCCCGCCGCCGCAACCACCGCGTGGAACAGCAGACTGGCCAAAACGAGGGCCGCTTCGAAGCCGAGCAGGACGCCTTCTTCCGCCGCGTCTGGCAGAAGTATCGCGAGATCGCCGCCCGCGAGCCGGAACGAGTTGCGCTCATCGAGGGCGACCTGAGTATCGACGAGGTGCACGAGCAGATTGTGGAGGCCGTCTCCGAGCGGCTGGTGCTCGCGGAGCTGCAAGCGGAGTGAGCCGCTGGGGCCAGCTTCATCTGGCCCAAATCGATCTCATGGAAACGAACTTTGCGCGGCTGCGCCGGTGCGCCGCGCCGTCTCCTAATCTGGAAGAGTGAGCTCCGACCCCACGTCTTTAGCCGTGCCTGCCCCACTGCCGTATGCGGAGGAGCCGCCGGTGCTGCGCCGCCGCGGGCGCTACCTCTACCCGCCCGGCCTGCGCTTCAACCTGGTGTTTTACGGGTTCAGCCGCTTCTTCAAGCCCGGCAATCCCATCCTGCTGTTTGAACACCT
>DAIDGZ010000144.1 GCA_027452125.1 Acidobacteriaceae bacterium
GGGCATCGACACCCCCGAGCAGGAGGACATCCGCAAGTGGAACACCTTCTGGGACGCTCCTCTCGTCGTCCCCGGAGCGCATGACACCACCGACCTGCCCCGCCATCAGGACGAGATCAAGCGCGCCTCCGTGGCCTACCAATCCACCGCCTGCTCCGTCTCCACCGAAGGCGCGCGCGTCAGCGTCACCTTCAACGGCCTCACCCTCGGCCTCTTCTCCGGCAGCCTGCGCTTCACCGCCTATAAGGGCGCCAACCTGGTGCGCCAGGAGGCTCTGGCCAGCACGCAGAAGCCCGATGTGGCTTTCATCTACAAAGCCGGCCTCAAAGGCTTCGCCATCCACAACGACACAAAGCTCGTCTGGCGCGATACCTCGCAGGTCTGGCAGCAATACGAGTTCGGCGGCGCGCCCAACCAGCAGCCCGTCAACCTGATGGCCCGCAACCGCCTGGAGATTCTCGACGCCGGCGCCGGTTCGCTGGGCATCTTTCCCCCGCCGCACAAGTTCTTCTTCGCCCGGGAAAATGAGGTCAACCTCGGCTACGTCTACTACCGCAAAGACAGCGACTCCTCCTTCTCCCTCGGCGTCATGCAACCCGAGCGCGGCCAGGGCTACGCCCCCTGGGGCGTGTCAGACGAGGTCTGGAAGCGCCGCGTCTCCGTGGCCCGCAGCCAGATCTACAACTACGCCCTCTACAACGCGCCTCCCGGCACCGTGCAGCGCATGGCCGTCTACTACTACCTGAGCCCCGAGAGCAGCCACGCCACCCAGCAGGACATCCTGGCCTACACCCACAACGATGCCTTCAAGCCCATCCCCGGCTTCAAAACCGTTACCGGCCACTTCCACCTGGACCTGAACGAGATGGTGCGCGACCGCGGCACCTCCGACTTCCGTCCCACCTGGCTCCCCGTCTTCCGCAGCCTCGGCATCAACATCGTCTACCTCGGCGACTTCCACGACGACTCTGACGGCAACGACCCCGGCCCCAAACGCCTGCCCGAGCAAAAGGACTACTTCGAGGCCACCGCCAAGCTCAGTGACAGGAACTTCCTCGTCATCCCCGCGGAAGAGGTGAATGCTTACCTCGGTGGCCACTGGTATCTGATGCTGCCCCGGCCCGTCTACTACACCCGCGCCGAACCCCGCCCGGCAGACCAGACCTTTGAGCACAACGACCCCGTCTACGGCCATGTCTACCACCTCGGGTCCGCGGACGACGTGATGAAGATGGTTAACCGCGAGGGCGGCATCCTCTGGACTGCCCATCCGCGCACCAAAAGCTCTACCCTCTATCCCGACGAGTACAAAGACAAGCCCTATTTCCTCAGTGACCGTTTCATCGGCGCTTCCTGGGAGTCGCTGCCCGTCGATCTCTCTCAAAAGCGCCTCTGTCAGACCCGCTGCTTCGGCGTCACCGACGACATGAGCAACTGGGCGCCTAAGCCCAAGTTCATGCTCGCCGAGGGCGACACCTACATGAAGGTGCCCGGCGACGACACCTATCCCTTCCTCGCCGTTAACTACCTCAAACTCGACAAGGTGCCCGCCTACAACCAGAGCTGGGCGCCCATCGTCGAAGGACTTCGCGCCGGCAACTTCTTCGGCACCACCGGCGAGATTCTCTTCCACAACTGGGGTATTGAAGGCTCGGGCGCAAAGAGCGTCTATACCGCCAGCATCGAGTACACCTTCCCGCTCCAGTTCGCCGAGCTGGTCTGGAGCGACGGCGCAAAAGTCAGCCGCCAGATCATCTCCCTCACCGGCACCCAGCCCTTCGGCGCCAAAACCTTCCGCATTCCCTTCGACGCCCACGGCAAAAAGTGGGTGCGCTTCGACGTCTGGGACTCCGCCGGCGACGGCGCATGGCTGCAACCCGTAGCCCCTCGGCAGTAGAGAGGCTTGCTCCGGCCGGAACACCCGAATCCTGGTCCGGCCGGGCTCCTTCAAGAAAAACTGCCCTTCCCGGGCTCCGCAGAGCGCCATTCCAACCGTTTCTGCGTCCAACTGTGGCGGACGGAATGGCCCTGCCATGCCCCCGCCGGATACAATAGGGCTACACTTCGACAGCGTGTCGAATTCAGGACTTTTTCTCAGGATTTGGAGCAGGCGCACGTGATAGGGATGATCCGCCGCAGTCCGCGGCTAAACAGGGTTGCAGGACTGGGCTTTGCGCTGCTGGCAGCCGTGCTCACGGCTGGCGCAGCCAGCGCGCAGGCAGCAACCACGCAGACAACACTGGCCGTCGAAACCCACGACCAGGGCGGATACACGCAGGCCGCGGCACACATCAGCGTTACTGATGATGCCGGTCAGCCTGCCACCGGCGCAGTCACCATCGAGGATGGTACTACCCCGCTGGCCAGCGCCTCGCTCGACAGCACCGGACAGGCCACCACCACCATCGGCCTCACTCCCGGCGCCCATCAGCTCCGCGCCGTCTACAGCGGCAACGGAACTGCACAAGCCTCGGCTTCGCAGCCTGCCACCGTGCAGGCGCAAACCTCGGGCACACCGGACTTCACCGTCTCCGTTTCCAGCATGTCGCCCTCGAGCACGCTGACGGCGGGTACCTCCGGCACCGTTACGGTCACCATCACCCCGGTGAACAATGCGGCGCTCACGTCGCCCATGTTCATCACTCTCTCCTGCTCTGGCTTGCCTGACCAGTCGGCCTGTACTTTTACGCCAGCTAGCGTGCAGATTCTCGCCTCCACTCTGACCTCCTGCTCGACGAACTCGCCATCTTCGGCCTGCCCGCCCACCAGCACCATGGTGCTGCAAACCCTGGGCACAGGCGGTAAAGCCACAGGCATGCTCCAGCATCCTCGCAGCGCCAACCCCATCGCCTGGGCAATCCTTCTGCCCGGCATGCTCGGCCTTGGTGGACTCGCCTGGGGATCGCGCCGCCGCCGCTGGCTCAGCCGCCTCGCACTCATCGCGCTGGTTGGTCTGGTCACCGTGCTTGGCACCACCGGCTGCAATCCGCGTTACTTCTACCTGAATCACGGCCCGGAGAATCCATACCCCACCCCGGCAGGTTCCTACACTATCTCCGTCACCGCGCAGTCGGCCAACGGCATTACGGCCATCACGCACTCCACCACCCTCGCGGTCACCGTCAAGTAAGCACCGGACGCTTCTCCGCAGAACTGCACGCCGCATGAACCGCTGGCATCCCCTTCCCGCGGCAGTCTATAGGCTGGTGGAAAGCTCACCAGCCACGGTTCTGCTGGAGAGCAGCAAGCCCTGCGCCTCCCCCTGGACGCAGATCTTCATCCAGCCCGCGCGCATCTGCGTCGCCTGGAACGCCACTGAACTTCATCAACTCCTCGATGAGATTGAATCGGCCGCGGCGCAAGGCTTGGTCGCGGCCGGTTTCTTTGCCTACGAGTGCGGCGCCTGCTTCGAGCCGGCAGCCGGCCTGCGCACGCCGCAAGACGGCCCTCTCGCCTGGTTCGGCCTCTACCCCCGCGCCTACCGCTTCGACCACCACACAGGCATCTTCCCCGACGGTCCCCCTCCAGGGCTGGATCCCCTCGCCGACGCCCCGCCTTCTGCCCATTCCCTCGTCGCGCACTTCGCCCTCGACGAGCCTTGTTACGCAGAAAAAATCGCCGCCATCCACGAGTGGATTCGCTCCGGCGATGTCTACCAGCTCAACTTCACCGCCCCTTTCCTTGTCCAAGCCGCAGACCGCCCGGCCGGTCTCTACGCTCAACTCAGCGCCCGCCAGCCCGTCGAATACGGCGCCTTCGTACACTGGGAACCCGGCCGCCATGTCCTTTCCTTTTCCCCCGAACTCTTCTTCCGCATCGACTCCGCCGGCAGCACCCGCCGCATCACCACCCAGCCCATGAAGGGTACCGCCCCCCGCGGACGCACTACCCCGGAAGACCTTGCCCAGGCCGACTGGCTGCGCAACGACCCCAAAAATCGCGCCGAAAATGTCATGATCGTGGACCTGCTGCGCAACGATCTTGGCCGCCTCTGCCGCTTCGGCACCGTACGCGTAGACGATCTCTTCGCCGTCCAGCGCTACCCCACTCTCTGGCAGATGACCTCCACAGTCACCGGCGAGTTGCGCCCGCATACCAGCCTCGCCCACATTCTGCGCGCTCTCTTCCCCTGCGGCTCCATCACCGGAGCGCCCAAGGTACGCGCCATGCAACTCATCGCCCAGCTTGAAGATGCCCCGCGCGGCATCTACACCGGCGCCATCGGCTGCTTCCGCGGCAACGAGGCCATCTTCAACGTCGCCATCCGCACCCTTGAGCTGCACAATGGCCAGGGCCGCATGGGCGCCGGCAGCGGCGTCGTCATCGACTCCGAGCCCCCAGCCGAATACCGCGAGTGCCTGCTCAAAGCCCACTTCCTCACCGCCCCGGCGCAGGACCCCTTCCAACTCATCGAAACCATGCTCTGGCGCGACGGCTTCCCCCGCCTCGCCCTGCACCTCGACCGCCTCATGGACTCCGCCGCTTACTTCGGCTTCCTCTGCGACCCGCCAGCCGTGCTGGCGGCTCTCCAGAAACATGCAAACGCCTTTGTCCCCGGCCAGCCGCGCCGCGTCCGCCTGCTGCTGGCCGCTGACGGCACCATACACATCACCGATCAGCCGTTTACTCCCGCGCCTGCCGAGCGCATCGGCCGCGTCTGCCTGGCTGCTAAGCCCACTGACTCGCGCGACCCGCACTACTTCCACAAGACCACCCACCGCCCGCTCTACGCCGAGGCCTTCCGCCAGGCCACCGCCGCAGGCTTTGACGATGCGCTCTTTTTCAATGAACGCGGCGAACTCACCGAGGGCGCCATCAGCAACGTCTTCCTCCTGCGCGACAATCTCTGGCTCACCCCGCCCATCGCCTGCGGCCTCCTCAATGGAGTCGAGCGCCGCCACCTGCTGGCCACCCTGCCCAATACCCGCGAACAGGTCCTCACCCTCGACGACCTTCGTGGCGCCGGCGCTATCTACCTCTGCAACGCCCTCCGCGGACTCCGCCCGGTCCGCTTGGAAGAAGTCCGCCTCGAGGAGTAAGCCCGCACTCCACCCCCACCGCAAGCGCCGTATAGACTGGGAAAGTCCACTCTTGCCCCATGACCACCCAGCGCTTTGGCAAACTCCGCCGCTTCCGCTTCAATCTGCCGCAGCGCATCGCTGCCGGATTGCTCCTGCTCTTTCTCGCCCAGGGACTGTGGCTCACCAGCCGCCAGACCCTCACCGATCGCGACTACCAATACGCGCGCTGCGGACGCGAAACCTGGGAACGGCCCGAGGCTCTGCCCGGCTACTACACCAGCTGCGGCAACATCCACGACGGCATTCTGGCCTACCGCCTCGCTGGCCTACCTCTCACCTTGAATCTGCTGGTGGAGCGCGGCCTCGATCACTTCCGCAAGCCCGAAGACCGCGTCGTGCAGACCACCGGCGAGGTCAGCACCTGGGAGCTGCGCCACCAGATGACGCATGTTCTGCTGCTGCTCCGTCTGCCGTTTCTGCTGGCCGGCTGCATTTTGGGCGGCGCGCTATGGTGGGTCACGCGGCGGCTCTACGGCAACCTGGGCGGCTACACGGCGCTGGCCCTCTACTGCTTTACCCCGGCTGTAATCCGCGCCTGCGTGCGCCCGGATGTGGAAGTCCTGGCTGCCCTGGGCGTCTACGCCGGCGTCTACACCTGCATCGGCGTGGCCCATGCCATGCAGGGACCGCGCCGCAAGTGGCGTCCGCGCATCGTGCTGCTGATCGCTGCCTTTGGCACGGCTGCCGCTGCGCATATCGCCGCGTTGCCGGTCACGGCCCTGCTCGGACTGGCGCTGATGCTCTGGGTCGCGGATGGCCGCCGCAGCCAGGTGTTGCCCATGGTCCTCGCGGCTGCGGCCGGAGCGCTGGCCGTGGTCTTTGCCTGCTACGGCTTTTTGCCGGATGCCTTCAGCTACGTCTTCCGCTCCTCGGCCGGATTTCTCTGGTTCTCCGCCGACCCTGCCAAACGCTATTTCAGCTCGCTGGAGAATGCAGGCGTCGCGCTGGCAGCGGCAGCCGCCCTGCTGCTCTATCTGGCCCTGCGCCGTTCACGCTACTTTGGCAATACCGCCCCGCTGCTCTGCGCCGCGCTCTGCATGACGCTGGTCATGACCGGCGCCCCCGGCAGCCCGTGGATGTGGGCCGTTCCCTTTCTGCTGACGTTTATTGGCGGAGTCTACGCCGACGCCTATGAAGGACCGCGGGGACGCATGGTGCTGGGCGCCGCAGCAGCCCTGGTGGCACTCCAGATGGTGTTGTGCCTGTTGAGTTTACCCGGCATGCTGGGAAGTTGAGTCCGGACGCCGCTGCCGGATTCTGGCTAAAGCCTCTTTCGGCAGCCCACCGAATCGCCGATAACTTCATGCAAAATAAAGGCTTATTTCTTTGTGATTACCTTGCTAAACCGGGTTTTGAGCCGCTAAAATTAGAGTAGGTTGCCCGCGGATTCGGCCTCTCTGAGACCGGTGTGCTTTAACCGCCTTTCTTCGGGCCCAGAAGAACCCTATGGCTGACGACAAGAATCCACAACTCCCCCTCGATGGCGGCACCCCGCCCAGCGGCACCAACCTCATTCCCATCAACATTGAAGAGGAGATGCGCCGCTCTTATCTCGACTACTCGATGAGTGTGATCATCGGGCGAGCCCTGCCGGATGTGCGGGACGGCCTCAAGCCCGTGCATCGGCGCGTGCTCTACACCATGAGCGAGATGGGCCTGGAGCACAACAAGAAGTACACCAAGTGCGCCAAGGTTGTGGGTCAGGCCATGGGTGTCTATCACCCCCACGGCGACTCGGCCATCTACGACACCCTGGTGCGCATGGCCCAGCCCTTCTCGCTGCGCTATCCCCTGGTGGACGGGCAGGGCAACTTCGGCTCGGTAGACGGCGACCCCCCGGCGGCCATGCGTTACACCGAGTGCCGCATGGAACGCATCACCGGCGAGCTGCTGGCCGACATCGACATGGAGACCGTGGACTTCACGCCCAACTATGACGAGTCCACGCTCGAGCCTACGGTTCTGCCCACCCGCATCCCCAACCTCATCGTGAATGGCTCCAGCGGCATCGCGGTGGGCATGGCCACCAACATCCCGCCGCACAACCTCACCGAGGTGGTCAACGCGGCCATTGAGCTGGTCAACAATCCCCACGCCGGACTCCTCGAAGTGCTGAAGCACGTGCAGGGACCGGACTTCCCGACCGGCGCCTTCCTCTACGGCAAGAGCGGCATCGCCCAGGCCTATAAAACCGGCCGCGGGCGCTTCATGATGCGCGCCCGGGTGGCCACTGAGAACCTGACCAAAGAGAAGCAGGCCATCATTGTCACCGAGATTCCCTATCAGGTGAACAAGTCCAAGCTGATCGAGCGCATCGCCGACCTGGTCAACGACAAGATCATTGACGACATCAGCGACGTGCGCGACGAGAGCGACCGCGACGGCATGCGCATCGTCATCGAGCTCAAGCGCGGCGCCCAGCCGGAGATCGTGCTCAACCAGCTCTACAAGCACACGCAGATGCAGGAGAGCTTCTCCATGATCTTCCTCGCGGTGGTCAACGGCCAGCCGCGGGAACTGGGTCTGGACGCGGCCATCCGCTGCTTCATCGATCACCGCATCGACGTAGTGCAGCGCCGCACCGTCTACCTGCTGCGCAAGGCGCGCGAGCGCGAGCACATCTTGGAAGGCCTCAAGATCGCGCTCGACAATCTGGACACGGTGATCCGCATCATCCGTGCCTCGGGCTCTAGAGCCGAGGCGCGCGAAAACCTTTATGCCTGGGGCAAGGGCAGCGAGATCATCATCACGCTGGACCGCGAGCGCCTGCCGCATGAAGAGCGCGGCCTCACCCTGCGGCAGATTGACGCCATCCTCGAACTGCAACTCTACCGCCTCACCCAGCTTTCCATCGACGAGCTGCTCAATGAGCTGAAGGAGATTCGCCGCCGGATCGCCGAGTACGAAGAGATCCTGGGCAGCGAGAAGAAGCTGCGCGCAGTCATCGTGAAGGAACTCGAAGAGGTGCGTGACAAGTACGGCGACGAGCGCCGCACGCAGATCGTCGACGAGAGCGCCGAACTTCAGCTCGAAGATCTGATCGCCGACGAGCAGGTGGCCGTCACGGTCAGTCACCAGGGCTACCTGAAGCGCACCCCCATCTCCATCTATCGCCAGCAGCGGCGCGGCGGCACCGGCCGCACCGGCATGAAGACCCGCGAGGAAGACTTTGTCTCCCAGCTCATCGTGGACTCCACCCATGCCTACCTGCTCTGCTTCACCAACACCGGCCGCGTGTACTGGCTGAAGATTTACGAGATTCCCGATGTCGGCGCGGCGGGCAAGGGCAAGTCCATCCAGAGCCTGCTCAGCCTGCAGCCCGGTGAGAACGTCCGTGCCATTCTGCCCGTCCGCGACCTGGAGGAAGAGGGCAAGTTCATCTTCTTTGCCACCCGCCACGGCGTGGTCAAGAAGACGCCGCTCAAGGACTTCTCCAACGTGCTGGCCCGCGGCATCATCGCCATCAACATCGACGAGGAAGATGAGCTCGTGGCGGCCCGCATCACAGACGGTTGCCAGATACTCTTCCTGGCCACCCATCTGGGCATGGCCATCCGCTTCGACGAGTGCGACGTCCGCTCCATGGGGCGCCCGGCGCACGGCGTGCGCGGCATCGATCTCGGCAAGAATGACTACGTGGTTGGCGTTGCGGTTACGCCCAAGGAGCACGAGCCCGGCGCCTATCGCATCCTCGCGGTCACTGAGAACGGTTTCGGCAAGCGCACTGACGTGGATGAGTACCGTCTGCAGACCCGCGGCGGCAAGGGTGTCAAGAACATGGCCGTCACCGAGCGCATCGGCAAGGTCAACACCATTCAGCTCGTCGATGACACCAGCGAACTGATGGTGATCAGCCAGTTCGGCAAGATCATCCGCATCGACACCAAGCAGATTCGCGCAGCCGGCCGAGCCACGCAGGGCGTGCGCCTGCTCAATCTGGATGCGGAAGACAAGGTAGCCGCGGCGGTCATCATTCCGCCCGAGGAAGCCAGCAAGGACGACGAGCAGCCAACCCTGCTGCAGTAGTCAGCACTAAAAGACCGGCCAGTTTCTGCCTCGCGTTGTGTTGAGGCAGAGACTGGCCGGTTTTTATGCGCGTTACGCTATTGCCGCTGAATCAAGTCCCGTCTTTGCTATCCATGAAATCACTCCGCGCCTTTCTTAAACGCCCTGCTCGCTTCGCGAATCGCCTCCACGTCTGCCAGATCGCGCAATCTGCCCACGGTGAGCTTGTTTTTGATCAGGTCCTCGGCGGAGATTACATGAACTGGTATCCCTTCCAGCGTGAATTCCACGTGCCGGCTCCAGGCTGCGTCGAAATCGACCGCTTCGATGGCCTGCAGAAGGCCGGCGCGGACAGGCTTGTTTCCCAGCTGGAACATGGAGCCTGGAGCATCGCGGAAATCGGCCGGGCTCAGCCCCTCCAGCGGCGCCCCAAACTGGGCCAGAGCGCGGAATATGGCTTCGCTGTTCTTGACGCTCGAACGAATGAAGAGATCAATGTCGTTTGTCGCGCGTGGCTCGGAGTGGAAACCGACGGCCCATCCACCGACGACCAGATACTCAACTCCGTGCTCGTTCAACACGCTTAAGAGTTGCCTTAGATCTTCGGGTAGGGTCATAGTGCGGCTCCCCTTTGAAGCCATTGGCAAAGGCGTAGGCTGCGGCGGTGGTTTCCCACACGGCCAAAAAGCGCTCCGCGGCCGGACGGCTCTGCCAGTACCGGTAGGTCTCCACCTGTTGCTCCTCGAGATCGGTGACGCGGCGTATCGTCTTGTCCATAGCGGCTAATTATGGCTGCGACTTGATTGTATCCCTATTTCAGGCATCCCCCGCGGGACGAACCATCACCCTACCGCCGGTTATCCGTCAGCGGCTCGGGGTGAATGGTCACCCGCTGCACCTCGGGACACTCCAGCTTGAAGCGGTCTTCCAGCGCGGTAATCGCCAGATGCACCTGCCGCATGGGCATCTCATCCGGCAGGCTGCAATGGCAGGAGAGATCAATGTGGTCGCCATCCCGGACCACGATGATCTCATGCACGTCGGCAATCTCCGGCAGCAACTCCGCCGCGGCGCGCAGCGCGTGCTCAATGCGACGATCTTCCGCCACAATCTCGCCCGGCTGCTCAATGGTTGCAGGCTCGCTTTCAATATGCGTCAGCACCGAGTCGATCTCCGGCGTCTCGTGCAGAATCTCCGCCTCCATGGCAGTCACAAAGTCGTGCGCGGCGCGCAGCGTCATGCGCTCATCCAGCTCCACATGCTGCTCCACCCGCAGGCGTCCATGATGCGACTGCACGCTCAGCTCGTGTACGCTCACGTTGTTGCGCGCGGCCACCGTGCGCACGCGATCGAAGATGCTCTCCGCGCGCGCCTGGCGCGGCACGGTATGAATCACCACGTCGGCATGGGGCAGGGCGCGCAGCGCGGCGGCCGTGGCCGCTTCCACAAGCTCTCCGGTGTGCTCAAAGGTGGAGCGGCGGGGCAGCGCAAGCGTCAGGTCGGCAAAGTAGCCTGCCCCCGCGCGGCGGACGCGCGCCTGCTCCACGGCCAGAACGCCGGGCACCTTCTCCACCTCGCGCACCAGCCTGCGGCGGGTTTCTGCGGGCACCTCGTCCATCAGCACTGCCACGGCCTCGTGCCCCAGGTGAATCGTAAGGCGCAGAATCATCAGCGACACCACGACGGCAGCAAACGGATCTGCGTAACTCAGCCAGCCTATGTGCGCGCGCTGGCCGATCCAACTGGCGCACAGCCCCATCAGCACCGCCACGGTCGACCAGATATCGCTCGCAAAGTGAAAGGCGTCTGTCGCCAGCGCCGGACTGCCGGTCTTCTCGGCCACTCTGCGAAGCTGGCGGGAGCGCCAGTAGTCCACCCCAATCGAGGCAACCAGCACCAGCACCGGCCAGACCGAGTGATGCAGCGTCACCGTGTGATAGAAGATGCGGCTTAGCGCCTCCCAGATGATCCAGGCGCAGGAGGCGGCCATGAGCCCGGCCTCAAACAGGGCAGAGAGATTCTCCACCTTGCCGTGGCCGTAGGTGTGGTCTTCATCCGCGGGCTTGTCACTCACCCGGACTGAGAAGAAGGTGAGAGCCGCGGCGGCAAGATCCAGGCCGGAGTGCGCGGCATCTGAGAGGATACCCAGCGAGCCGGAGACCAGACCCGCAACCAGCTTGAGCACGGTCATGACGCCCGCCGCGAGCATCGAATTCCGCGCCACGTGGCGCTTCTCCCGCGATGCCTCGCGAACCTGCTGCAGCGCAGTATCCGCGGACGAGCTGGGGACAGGCATGGTCATCGCGTTCTCAGGCTGCCTGCGGGCGAACCGCGGTGTACAGGCCGGCAATGCCGAAAGTATAGGACTGCCAATGGCTCTGCGCATACCCCACGGTCTGCATCAGCGCCAGCATCTGCGGCGGCGGCGGAAAGTTCCCCACCGAGGCCGGCAGATAGTTGTACGGCCCGTCTCTGCCGCAGATGGCCCGCCCAATCGCCGGCAGAACATGCCGGAAGTAGATGGCATAGCCTTTGCCGATCAGTCCGCCCGGCTCGCTGAAGTCGAGAATGCCCAATTGGCCGCCCGGCTTCAGCACGCGATAGAACTCGCGCAACCCGGCCTCATAGTTGGCCAGGTTCCGGAAGCCAAAGGCGGTAACAATCAAATCCAGCGATGCATCCGGCAGCGGCAGGTGCAACGCATCCGCTTCAATGGGGATGGCACACGGCGCATCCGGCTCGCGCGTTCCAACTCCGGGACCGCCAAACTTCTGTGCGCCGCGGCTGAGCATGGCGTGTGCAAAGTCCGCCGCAAGTATGGGTCGTGCACCGCGTGGCCGATGCTTCAGCAGGGCCATGGTCATGTCGCCCGTGCCGCAGCACATGTCCAGAATCGCGGCGTCGGGATCGCCAAGCACGTTGCGGAAACGGCGCGCCGTACGATTCCACCAGATGCGGTCCACGTTGGCCGAAAGCACGTGATTCAGCAGGTCATAGCGCGGCGCGATGGAGTTGAACATCTGCTGCACGGCCTGCGCGGCGCTGGCCTCGTCTTTTGCGCCGATCGGTTTGGCTCCGGTGGTTGGCATCTCGTGGCTTCCTCGTATGCGCGGGGCGCAAGGCGCATGGGGCGCACCTTTCCCCACCCTCTTTCATGGTACTAGCCCGCGATCCCGCAAACTCGCGATCCCGCGAACTTGCCAACTCGCTATCTCGCCGCCGCATCCATGGCAATCTAGAATCAGAAGGCCGTGCCATCCTCCGTGCACAAGGAGTGCCCATGATTGACCAAGCCCAGGAAATCGTCCCCATGCGTGCGCTGCTGGCCGGCGCCCGCCGCAAGCAGGATCAGCTCGTGGAGCTGATTGCGCGCCTGGTCAAAGCCGAGTCGCCCTCTGAGGACAAGGCGGCCGTGGACGCCTGCATCGCCTTGGCCGCCGCGCACGCTAAAGCGCTGGGCGGGCGCATCAGGATGCATCGCCAGCGCGCGCAGGGCAGCGTGCTGGAGGCGCGCTTTGGGCCGCGCCGTGCAACGCAGAAACCGCTACTCCTCCTTGGCCATCTGGACACCGTGTGGCCTCTGGGCACTTTAAAGACCATGCCCTGGCGCGTGCGCGACGGGCGGCTGTGGGGCCCCGGCGTGCTGGATATGAAAGCCGGCGCGGCCATGGCTCTTACCGCACTGGAAATGCTCACCGAGGCAGAGCTGCTCCAGCGCGAGGTAATCCTGCTGCTCAACGGCGATGAGGAGATCGGCAGCCCCGCCTCGCGCGCCCTCACCGAGCAGATAGCCGCCACCTGCGACGCGGTCTATGTGCTTGAGCCAGCCCAGGGCCTGGCCTGCAAGATCGCTCGCAAGGGTACCGGCAACTGGCGCATTGAGGTGCACGGCATCGCCGCCCACGCCGGCCTCGACTTCGACAAGGGCGCCAGCGCCATTTGCGAACTGGCGCGCATCGTGGAGACGGTGAGCAGCTGGACGGATCTGCCCCGCGGCCTGACAGTAAGCGTGGGCGTAGCCGGCGGCGGCAGCAAGAGCAATGTGGTTCCCGCCGAGGCCTGGGCAGAGGTGGATGTCCGCATCGCCCGGCGCAGCGATGGCCCGCGCATCGAGCGGCGCTTTGCCAGCCTCAGGCCGGTCGATAAACGCTGTTCCGTGACCGTGACCGGCGGCATCAACCGGCCACCCATGGAGCGCATCCGCGGCACCGTACGGCTCTTTCAAAAAGCGCGCACCCTGGCCGCCGAACTCGACCTCACGCTGGACGAAGCGGCGGTCGGCGGCGCCTCCGATGGCAACTTCACCTCCGCGCTCGGCATCGCTACGCTGGATGGCATGGGTGCTGTAGGCGAAGGCGCGCATGCCGCCCACGAATCCGTTCTGGTGGAGCATCTGGCTCCGCGCACGGCGCTGCTGGCCGGCATGCTGATCCGCTGAGCGGGCATCGATTCGGCATCAGGCAGCCTGGTTCACGCCTCGGTCGAAGGCAGCTCCGGCGTGGCCGCCAGCAGTTGCCGGGTATACGGCTCGAGCGGATTGGCGCATAGCGCCTCGGCCTCGCCCGTCTCCACCAGGCGGCCGCTCTGCATCACGGCAATCCGCGTGCTCAGATAGCGCACCAGCGGCATGGAGTGCGAGATGAAGAGATAGGTCAGGCCGTGCTCGCGTTGCAGCGCCCGCAGCAGGTTCACAATCTGCGCACCGACGCTCACGTCCAGCGCGGAAACCGGCTCGTCCAGCACCAGCAGTTGCGGACGCAGCGCCAGCGCGCGGGCGATGTTGATGCGCTGCCGCTGCCCGCCGGAGAACTCGTGCGGATAACGCGCCAGCGCCGATGCATCCAGCCCCACCTGCCCCAGCAGTTCCGCGGCCTTGGCTCGCAGAGTCTTGCGCGTAGACGCCATGCCGCTCTCGCGCCGCAATTCGCGGGCATGGATCACCAACGGCTCCGTCACAATCTGCAGCACATTCATGCGCGGATTCAGCGCGGCATATGGGTCCTGAAAAACGGGCTGCATCTGCCGGCGCAGGCGGCGCAGCTCCGGCGCGGATGCGCGGTGAATGTCGGTGTCCGCAACACGAATCGTTCCCTGCGTCGGCGCAACCAGCCCCAGGATCATGCGCGCCACCGTGGTCTTCCCGGAGCCGGATTCGCCCACCAGCCCAAGCGTCTCCCCCGGCTCAATGGTCAGCGAGACATTCTCCACCACGGTCTGCTCAACCGTGCGCCAGCCCATGCGCCGCGGGTACGACTTGCAAACCGATTGGACTTCGACCAGGGGCATGGATTGATGGTACACGCTGGAAATCTAGATCCTGACCAGCTCCCGCTGCATGCGGCCCGTCACCCAGGCCTTGCCCGGAGCCGTCATCATGTCGATCTCGCTGCGCACGCCAAACTCCTGCAGATAAATGCCCGGCTCTACAGAGAAGCAGGTGTTCGGCAGCAGCAGCCGTGCATCGTGCGTCTCCAGGTTATCCAGGTGAGCGCCGGGGCCGTGGATCTCTTCTGTGATGTTGTGGCCGGTGCGATGGGTGAAATACTCGCCAAAGCCGGCGTCGCGAATCACAGCGCGCGCGGCATCGTCGGCCTCGTAGCCGCAAAGGGAGCGGTTCGCGGCAAAGGCCGTCTGCACCGCGCTAATGGCGGCGTCGCGCGCGTCGCGGACCGTGCTAAACACCAGCTGCTCGCGTGCCGAGGGCTCCCGGCCTACCACCCCGGTCCACGTAATGTCGTAGTACACGCTGCCCGGCTGGTTGACGCGGCCCCAGATGTCGATCAGCAGAAAGTCGCCTTCCCTGATCGGCGAGCAGCGCTCGGCGGTGGGCTCATAGTGCGAGTCGGAGGTGTTGGCGTTCACGCTCACATCCGGTCCGTTCTGCCACACCAGCCCCTCACGGCGCATCGCCTCGCCCAGCCACTGCACCATGTCAAACTCGGTCAGCGTGGCAGGCCTGCCGCTGGCCGGGCGCAGGCGGCGGCCCATCTCCAGCCATGCCTCGGCTACAATCGCGTCAATGGCCTGCTGCGCCACGGCGTGCGTGGCCATCTGCTCCTCGCTCAGCACCGCCTGAAACTGGCTCACCAGGTCGGCGGAGCTGACAATCTGCTTGCCCAGGCCGCGCAACAACTCCACCGTCCCCGCATCCACCATGGACACATACATGATGTCGTTGTTCGGCGAGTACTGCATGGCCACGGTGCGCGCCGAGCCCAGCATCTCCCGCAGTCCGGCGTGCAACTCCTGCCAGCTGGAGTACTGCGCCTTGCCGCCCGGCAGCGTGTCCAGCCGCCCCTGCTCGATGCGATGCACCAGCTTGCGCGGCTCGCCCTCGGCGGGGATGAAGTAGTACCAGCGGCGGGTGATGTGCGCCTGGGGATCGAGGCCCAGAATGCCGGCGGCGATAGGGTCGCGGTGGTGATGGTCGTAGAACAGCCAGCCGTCGAGAGAGGCCTCGCGCAGCGCGGTCTGAATGGCGTCAAGGTTCATGGGGACATGATAGCGCCCGGGAGAAAACCCGGCGTCAGGCATCGAATTCTTCGGCACGGGCCAGAAGCTGCTCCAGTGAGCTTGGCGGATCGCCCGCTTCCAGCAGGCCGCGGAAGATGTGGTACGGATCGGTCTTCGAGCCGGATTTCCTCAGCGTGGTTTCGTCGTTCATCCACACGAAGATGATGATCTTTTCTCTGCTCGAAAAACGATAAAACAGGCGATAACGCTGGTGAAATTTGGCGCGGAACCAGTGCCGGTTGTCAGCACCCAGCGTTTTCCCCTGCCGGAATTCGGCAGCGCCAGGATCGCGCGGAATCAACTCCGTAATGAAGCGATGCACAGTTGCTAACAGCTTCGCCGCCGGATGTTCTTTATAGTGCGTGGGATCCTTGAGAGCCAGGGCTTCCACTTGCTCTTCGAGATGCTGCAACTGCTGGTCGAACGCGGGGTATAGATAGAGCTTCCAGCCGTTGACAATCATCGCGCGCTCTCCCCAATCCTGGAATACACATGCTTCAAGAGCCATCTCTGCTCTCGAGCCGTTACTTCAGTCCTCCAACAGGGAAGAAGAAATCTTGATTAGCGGCTGTACCCAATCTCTTTCGCAGACAGGCCTGAAACAGTGTCAGCGATTCAGAGATGGCTCGCATCGCCCAGATCTTCATTGGGATTGGCCTCGATGCCCACAGTCAGTTCACCGATACGCTTGACGCGTGCCGCGCTCAGCGGACGAATCTTGCCTGGATTCCGTGTCATATCCTGCGCAAGAAATGCCAGAAACGAATCCATCACCAGATCGGACCGGTCCTCGCTGATGTTTTCCGCAGTCACCAGCATACGGCCCGGAGCAATCACATGAGCCTTCACTTCACCCTTGAATTCCGGGTGGCTCTTGAATAGCGCCCCTTCAAAACGGAATCCCGAGGAGTTGCCGGTTTTCGTGAGCCGCCCGCGATAGCTGCTCGCAGCCGCTGGATCGTCAGTCACTTTGCGGGTTCTGGGCGTGGGCATACATCACCTCTGCCAAAATGTTAGCACGTTTGTGCTTACAAGCGCGGCCCTACAGCGCGTTCATCGCCTCGATCTCGCTGGAGAACAGCTGTGCATACTTGGTGATGCCCACCATGGTGAACACCTTGGTGAAGTGCGCGGAGAGGCCGAAGGCGCAGATCTTCTGCCCGGCATTGGAGGCCTCGATCAGCAGTTGGATCACCAGGGCGATGCCGCTGGAGTTGATGTAGTCCACCTTGGTAAAGTCCAGCAGGATGAGCCGCGTGGTGGCCTTGGGAAGTGCCTGGTAGGCGCCAATCACGGCGTCCTTTGAGGTGCTGGCGATATCGCCTTCAAAGCGGAGCACGGCAACGGGGTGGCCGGCCGGGGAGGTGAGCTGGTCAACGCGCGATTTGGTTTCGCTCTGCACGATCAATAGTCTCCGTATCCCAAGAATAACGTGACGCCGCCAGGGTGAGCGGCTAGGAGTCCTTGTCCAGGCGGATCACCAGCCGGACGTAGCTGCTTTTGCCATCCGACCCGGCCACCCACTCCGCCTCGTCCACCAGGGCCTGGATGAGAAACATGCCCATGCCGCGCGGGTCCTCTTCGCCATGCATCTTGCGGTCGATGTCCGGCTTCGGCGGCTGGCTCTTGATGCCCTTGCCATCGTCGATCACCTTCACTTCCAGCTTGTCCTCGTCCGAGGAGAGCACCACGCCCACCGAAAGCTTCTCGTTCAGGCGGTTCCCGTGCTCGATGGCATTGATGCAGGCCTCGGCCACGGCTGTCTTCAGGTCTTCAATGCGCTCGTCGCGAAAGCCCATCAGCTTGGCCACGGCGGAGGCAGTGCTCATGGCCACTTTCTCGTAGCCCAACCGGGAAGGAAGACGAACCTCGACTGTGGTGGACTTGGACACGCTCATGCAGGGTCCTCCACCGGGTCTGCTCCGCGGCACAGTGCGAGTGCGGTCATGTCGTCTCCTTGCGGACCACCGGCAGCAAAGGCCTGGATGGCCCCCCACAATGCATCGAGAATACCATCGGCTTTTGCGGCCGGACATTGCAAAAATGCGTCCAGCAGGCGATCGGTGCCAAACTCCTCATCTCCGCGGAAGACCTCCGTCAGGCCGTCGGTGTAGAAGAGCAGGCGGGCTCCCGGCGGAAAAGCCAGGCGTTCGGCGGCATAGCTCATGCCGGGCAGCATGCCTAGCGGCGTGCCCGCGGCGTGAAACTGGTGAGCCGATGCGCCGGGAGTCGCCAGAAAGCCGGGATTATGCCCGGCATTCACCACCTCAATCTCCCCGGCCTGCGGATGCAGCCGCACAAAGATGGCGGTCACGTAGCGGCGGCGCGCCTCTTCGCCCTCTGACCAGTGGTGCTGATTCATGCGCGCGGCCAGTTCGTCCAGCGGCGGCGCCGTGGCGGCCATGGCACGAAAAGCCGCGCGGAAGCTGGTGGACCAGATCGCCGAAGCCAGCCCCTTGCCCGCCACGTCAGCCACCGCCAGCAGCAGGCTGCCGTCGGGCTGTTCCACAATGTCGATGTAGTCGCCGCCCACCTCATAGCAGGTGTCCGATCGAAAGGCCACCGAATAGCCCTGGATCGTGGGCAACCGGTGCGGCAAAAGCGAGCGCTGGATGTTCCGCGCCGCCTCCAGATCCTGCTGCACCCGCGCGAACTCCACATTGCGCTTGTGGTTGCGCGCATTTTCCAGGGCGACGGCAGCCTGCAGGGCCAGCCCCTCCAGAAAATCCGCCTCGTAGAGGGTCAGCTCGCGGCCCTCGGGCGGCGCCACCACCAGCTCGGCCATGCGGCGGCCATCGCGGTCTTCCAGAGGATAGGCGAAAACCGCGTAGCCATCCTGCGCGCCCGGAGAAACCTCCGCGCCATACGAGAGTCCCGCGGCGGGAAAGGCGGCTCCGGCCATCTCCAGCTCGCGCACGGCGATGCGCAGCACCTGCTCCAGCACCTCCTCTTCGCGGATGGTGGAGTGCACCTGGCGCGAGGCCTCCAGCAGGGCTTGCAATCGCGCCACCTGCTGCTGCAAGTCAATGGTTTCGGCGGTGACGGGAAGCGGGGAGCCTTCCAGCATGGTCAGCAACGTCCTCCGTGGATTCCCACTCTACCATGCCGGATACAGGAAAATCCCTGGGTTGTTTGACATAGGCACGCCTCCCTACCACTGCACGCCCGGGTACAGGCTGGGCAGGCGATAGGCGTGGAACTGGTCGGCGTTGGGCGTCACTGCCTGCCAGATCACTTTGCTCGCCTGCGAGTCCAGTTCCTGGTCGATCGCTCCGGTAGTCGGCGCGCAGAAGTCCGTATGCAGATCGCCGTTGGCCAGCACCTCCGCATTGCCGCCGAAGAAGCTGAAGTAGCTCGGCGGCGGAACATAGTGCGTCACCAGCGTCGCGGTCCTGTTGGCCTCGTTCACCTCCAGCACCGGCACCGTGGAGTAGCAGCTTGCCGTGGTGGGGGCGTTGGGCTTGCAGTGCACCTGCCCCGTGGGGAAGATCCGGTCGTTGCCGTTGTCCATCAACCCGATGCGGAAGACCCCCGTCGTATTCGGCGTAAAGTAGCTCATGCCGTGCTGGGCATAGAACCAGTCTGTCGGATCCACTCCGCCCACCAGTTTGAAGTCGCCGCCCTCGCCCAGCCGCCACATCACCTTGCCCGAGCCCGTGCCATCCAGAAACTCAATCTTGATAATCCAGTTCTGGTGGCGTATCGAGAGCAGCAGGTTATGATCGTCGCTCGAATACAGCATGTCGTTGGAGTGCGTCCAGTCCGGAAAGTTCATCGGATGGCGGTTCACGTCCAGATGATCGAAGGCATCCCACACCCAGTCCGGATTCGAGTTCTGATCCACATCCACCAGCGCATCCCCGGTCACCGTCGTAGTTCCGGAATATCCGGGAAGATTCGTGAACTGCTTGGTGATCGTAGCCAGCAGCACCCAGTGGCCATTCGGCAGGGCCAGCACACTGTGGTGAAAGCTCCCTAGCTGATACGTGTTTCCGCTGGAGTCGCGGAGGTTCGAGGCGGCCAGCTTCTGGTTCAGAGTGTCCATGGTCAGGCTGCGGACGGTGTTCCCGGCCAGATCCACCTCGCGAATCTCATCGATCAGATTGGAACTGTTGCTGAAGGTGGCTGAAGAAAGATACGAGATCAGCATCAGCATGTCGCCGTTCGGCAGCAACTGGATGCCCTGCAGCACGTCCACCCCCGGGTGGACATAGGAATATGTCCAGATGACGTTGCCTTTCAGGTCGGTGGCAAAGGCCTGAGTCACGTTCTGCGGCACCAGGGTATTCCATAGCTCAATGCCCGGCTGGGGCGTGGCGCCGCCCGGAGCT
>DAIDGZ010000145.1 GCA_027452125.1 Acidobacteriaceae bacterium
TTGTTCTCCCACAGGGTGTCGTCGGCGTCGATGAGAAGGGTTTGGCCCGGAGCGCACCTGGTCATGATTCGATGGTAAAGGGTGGAGGGCAGATTGTGCCGAGCTATGGTAGACTTCGCGACATCCGGAGGAGATGCATGAAAGTCGCGCTGCGAATGGTATGTCTGCTGGCTGTTTTGGTTTTGTTGCCCTGTGCGTTTGGAGCCGATCTGGGCGGAACTTGGAAAGGGGCTTTTCCATTCGATGGGAACCAGGTGCATCTGACTTTTCATTTGAAGGATGCCGATGGAGCGGTGATGGGCACGGTGGACGGATTGCCAACTTCGCCCGCGGAGATTCACGATGGCAAGGTGCAGGGCGATACGGTGACCTTCTGGGTGAATACGGACTATCAGGGGCAGACGTACAAGCTGATATACACGGGCAAGATTGCGGCCGACAAGATCGACTTTAGTTTTGGCACGGATGACGGAAGTTGGAGCGCGGAGATGACCGCAACGCGGAGCGATGAAACCACGACGCCGGCTGCGGCGGGGAGTAATTAGCGCTACAAGACAGTAACCCTGGTTTGATTGGCATCTGTGGACTGGGAGCTATACAGACACGGGAGGGATGGGGTAGGATTCCTCGGGAAAGCGTTTACCGGGAGAGTGAGCATGGCGAACAAGGGTGCAGTGAGCCGGCGGGTATTTACGAAGGGACTGGCGCTGGCGCCGTTGGGACTTGCGGCTGCTTCGTCGGCGCTGGGGCAGGCGACGATCGCCACGCCGGAGAAGAAGACGCCGAAGTCAGATGCGGAATATAACCATCACGGGCCGGTGCTTGATCCTGAGCCTTTTGCCGAGCCGATCACGTTTGCGCGCAGGCCGCTGCAGCCAAGGCTACAGCCCTTCGCGCTGGATGCGGTGGAACTGGCCCCGGGGCCGCTGATGGACGCGCGTGGTTGGAATCGCGGTTACCTGCTGCGTGTGGAGAACGATCACCTGCTCCACAACTTCAGAGTAACTGCCGGATTGCCTTCGAATGCGAAGCCGCTGGGCGGATGGGAAGACCCGAAGTGCGAACTACGCGGGCACTTTGTGGGACACACCATGTCTGCTTTGGGCCTGCTGTATGGCGCCACCCGCGAGCGCGCGGTCAAGGCCAAGGCGGATGGGCTGGTTGCGGGAATTGCTGCATGCCAGGCAAAGCTGAATGACAACGGCTATGTGAGCGCATTTCCGACGGAGCTGTTTGACCGGCTGGACAAGAGGCAGCGGGTGTGGGCGCCGTTCTACACGATGCACAAGATCATGGCAGGGCTGCTGGATGTGCACATGCTGGCCGAGAACGCGCAGGCGCTGGATGTGCTGGTGAAGCTGGCCGGCTGGGTGGATGGATGGACCGCGGCAAAGAGCGAAGAACACATGCAGGAGATTCTGAACACCGAGTACGGCGGAATGAATGAGGTGCTATACAACCTGGCGGCGGTGACGGGCGATGATCGCTGGGCGCGCACCGGCGACCGGTTTACGAAAAAGATCTTTTTTACTCCCCTGGCGGAGCGCCGCGATGCGCTGAAGGGACAGCACATGAATACGCATGTGCCGCAGGTGATCGGTGGAGCCAGACGCTATGAGCTGACGCAGGACTATCGCTTTGGCGATCTGAGCCGGTTCTTCTTTGAGACTGTGTCGCAGTCGCGCACCTACGCAACAGGTGGATCGAGCAACAACGAGCACTGGCTGACACTTCCGGATCATCTGGCGACGGAGATGCAGGTGAGCTCGCATCACCAGGAGTGCTGCTGCGCATACAACATGATGAAGCTGACGCGGCATCTCTACGGCTGGAGCGGCGATGCGCGTTATATGGACTACTATGAGCGGAACCTGCTGAATCATCGGCTGGGCACGATTGAGCCGGAGACAGGACACACGACGTATTTTCTGTCACTCGCGCCTGGCGCATGGAAGACGACGTGTACGGAGGATGAGACCTTCTGGTGCTGTACCGGCACGGGCGTGGAAGAGTACGCGAAGCTGAATGACACGATCTATTTCCATGACGACGAAGCGCTCTATGTGAACCTTTACTTTGCCTCGCGGGTGCACTGGAAGGAGCGCGGCGTGCGGGTAAGACAGACAACGCGCTTTCCTGAAACAGATCGCACGGTGCTCACGGTAGAAGAGACTCCTGCAACAGCGTGGACGATGCGGTTGAGGATTCCGGGATGGACGACGCAGGCGAATCGCATTAGCCTGAATGGCAAGCCCCTTGAGGTGGCAGGAACGCCGGGGAGCTATTTGACGCTGACACGCGCGTGGAAGGCTGGCGATAAGGTGGAACTGACCATGCCGATGCATTTGACGGCTGAGCCGCTGCGCGAAGATCCCACGCGGCAGGCGTTTCTGTATGGGCCGATTGTGCTCGCAGGGCAGTTTCCCAAGGCGGGGCTAGAGGAGTATCTGGATCACAACCAGGGACCGGAGCTGGCCGAAGCGCCGCAAGTGGAGGTGCCGCAACTGACGGCGAAGGGCGCGCAGCTGAACGACTGGATCAAGCCGCTAGCTGGAGAGACACTGACATTCCAAACGACGGGACAGGCGCAGAATGTGACACTGAAGCCGCTGAATCAAAGCTGGCAACGGTTTGCAGTGTACTGGAAGATGGTTTAGTGCATCTAAGTTAATAGAGCAATTCTCCTGGATGCCCTGATTCCATTCGCGGGATCAGGGCATGCCGGCTCGTGTCGTAACAAGCAATCTAATTTTCGATAGGCAAAACAAATTGTAAGGTGCAGTGTCCGCGCTGAGGGGCGGACACTGAAGCTAGACCCATCTGTTGGGGAATATTTACATGAAAGAGAGGACTATGTCTGCGCGTATTGAAGACTATGCCTTGATTGGCGACCTGGAGACAGCAGCCCTGGTGGATCGGAATGGATCGATCGACTGGTTGTGCTGGCCGGACTTCGCATCTGGCGCGTGTCTGGCTGCACTGCTGGGCACGGAGCAGAACGGTTACTGGAAGATTGGACCGGCACAAGGAGAGTGGACGACAACACGGCGTTATCGCGATCACACACTGATTCTGGAAACCACATATACGTGTGCGGACGGCGTTGTGCGATTGACCGACCTGATGCCGATGCGCGTGGAGCACTCACGGATTGTGCGGGTTGTCGAAGGGATTCGCGGTTCAGTGGCGATGCGTATGGAACTTGCGCTGCGCTTTGACTACGGCCGTACGGTGCCGTGGATGACACGCGACAGCGGCTCCAAAGATGCGGGAGATGAGCACGTGGCATGTATGCATGCGATTGCCGGGCCGAATCGCGCGGTGCTGCATGCGAGCGTTCCAGTGCATGGCGAGAATCTGCACACGGTGGCGGATTTTACGATTGCCGCGGGAGAGCGCGTGTGGTTCACGCTGGCGCATAGCTTCTCCTACCAGCCAGCGCCGCCGCAGGTGGATGTGAACAAGGCACTGGCCAGGACGCAGGAGTTCTGGCAGCAGTGGAGCGGGAAGCTGCAATACGCCGGAATGTACCACGAGGCGGTAGAGCGTTCGCTGATTACGCTGAAGGCGATGACCTATGAGCCGACGGGAGGCGTGGTTGCTGCGGTTACCACTTCGTTGCCCGAAGCGATTGGCAGCGTGCGCAACTGGGACTATCGATACTGCTGGCTGCGGGATACGACATTTACCTTGCTGGCGCTGACCAATGCGGGCTATGACGACGAGGCCGCGGCATGGCAGGACTGGCTACTGCGTGCCCTGGCGGGAAGTCCCGATCAGATCCAGATTATGTATGGGATCAAGGGCGAGCGCCAGCTTGTAGAGTGGGAGGCCGAGTGGCTGGCCGGCTACGAAAACTCACGGCCTGTGCGTATTGGCAATGCGGCTGCGCTGCAACTGCAACTGGACATCTATGGCGAGATGCTGGACTGCTTTTTTCATGCGCAGCACAGCATGAACCGGCATCGCGAGGAAGATTTTCGCGTGCTGGCGTTGCTTCTTGCGCGGCTGGAGACGATATGGCGGCAGCCGGATGAGGGGATCTGGGAGACGCGCGGCGGAGCGCGGCAGTTTACCTACTCGAAGATGATGGCGTGGGTGGCGTTCGATCGCGCGATTCTACTAGCGCAGCAACTCAATTACGCTGCACCTCTGGAGCGATGGACGAGCGTGCGCGACACGATTCACGCGGAGGTTTGCGCACAAGCCTTCAGCCAGCAGAAGAATACGTTTGTGCAGTCGTATGGGTCGGATCAACTGGATGCCGCGTTGCTGCTGATGCCGGTGGTGGGGTTTCTGCCCGGCAGCGATCCGCGAGTGCGAGCCACAGTGGAAGCCATAGAGCGCGAGCTGATGCCTGATGGACTGGTGTTGCGCTATGACACATCGAAGTCGAGCGACGGGTTGCCGCCGGGCGAAGGAGTCTTTCTGGCGTGCAGCTTCTGGATGGTGAGTGCGTTGAAGGCGATTGGTCGCGATGAGGATGCGCATGCACTGTTTGAGCGGCTGCTGGCGCTGCGTAATGATTTGGGACTCCTCGCTGAGGAGTACGACGTGCAGCGAAAGCGGCTGGTGGGCAATTTTCCTCAGGCCTTCTCGCACATTGCACTGGTGAATGCAGCGTTTGATCTGCAGGAGGCCAGAGGGCCCAGGAAGAGAGCGGCGAGGAATGGCGAGAGGGCTAGCTAGTTAGCTGCAGGGCAGGATTCGTGGATTCGCAGGCTGTGCTCGCTTTTCACATGACCAGGGCGAAAAGCGAGCACAATTTGTTGGAGATTACTCAGCGGGCTGAGCGGCGAGCCACTTTTTCAAGTTAGGCTCCTGCAAGGCGCGGAACTCAGCGCAGCCGCGTATGCGTTCGATGGAGCGCTTGAGGTCGCTATCGGCCATGGGCGCCTTGTGCGTGGCAAAGAAGCTTTGCACCTGGCTGGCTGCATCGGCGGAACAGAAACTCCCGGTACCGGAGACAAGGTATTCACTCAACTCCGGGGTGAGCAGCGCATGGATTTGATCCCAGTGGGTTTTGATGAACTCCCAGGTCTGGTTGCGGATGGGGGCTATCTGAAGAGAAATGGCGAACTGGATGGCGGCGTCCTGATTGCGTACCTTGCCGGAGATGTTGTAGTTGAGGGCACGCGCTGCCAGTGTGGGGTTTTCAAACTCAGCCAGCAGACGCAAGGCGAAGTTGGAGACCTGGGGATTCGTCGAGGTCTCATAGATGTGCTGAAGCTGGTCAAACAGTGCGGCATCGCCGTTGTGCGCGGCGACCGCGAGAGCGATTTCGCCGAGATTCGGATCGACGGACGAGCGGTCAGCCAGGTATTTCTCGGCAAGGGTGTGCGCCTCCGCCAGAACGGCAGGGTCTTTGCCATATTCACCGAGAAGATCGAAGAGATAGGCACGAAGCTGCCGCTTGTCCGATGTATCGCCGGCTGACGGCGCGCCGAGGGCTTTGTACGAAGGCTCGAAGGTATGGCGAATCCAGGCGGCGAGGGATGACTTCTCTTCATGTGTTGTGGCGGCGCGCTCCATCGTAGCTTCGATGCCGCCCTCAATTTCACCGATCACCGCAGAGTTGATATCGGACTTGAGCGCAGCGGCTAGGTCGAGATAATCGCCGATGGTAGCTATGCCGGCGCGGGTCCGAGCCCACTCATCGCCGGTGAGGTTGATGCGCTCGGCGGGGGTAAGGCCGGTTTCAACGTTAGACACCAGCAACTGATAGGAGGACGGGGCATACGCGCTGCGATAGTAGCCCTTCCCGTGGGCGTTGGCAAAGAACTGCGCTGAGGTTGGCACCTTGAGCGAAGTGGTCTGTGGCGTGAGCAACTGACACTCCTGACCGTCGCCGGTGGTCTTGAAGCAGACGGGAAGGGTCCACTTCTGGCTCGGATCAGGCTGAATGGAGGGGCTCAGGAAAAAGCGCTTCTGGCTGACGTAGACCTGGCCGTTGCTGGGCTCTCCGAAGGTGAGTATAGGCTCGCCGGTTTGCGCGACGAGTGAATCCATAATCTTATCGACAGGCTTGTGGCTCACGGCGGTTTCGGCGTTCCAGAAGTCCTGTGCGGAGGCATTGGAGTAGAGGT
>DAIDGZ010000146.1 GCA_027452125.1 Acidobacteriaceae bacterium
GCGCTGAGGGCGCTTTCTGCGACGCGTCGAAACTCATTTTCGTCGATCATGGCCCCAGTGTAGCAATTCTGGACAGCGGGTGGGACGGACGAGGCGTAATCCGCGCGGCGCGGCTGGTTCTGTCTCGAATCCGGGCACGATCCTTCAGAGAAAACTCAAGATCTTCGGCGTCCTGCCGATCAGGTGAGGGAGCAGCAGGCGGTTGCAGAGAGCGATGGAGATTGCACCCATTCCGGGAATTCGCGCGTTACCGGCAGTGAAGGCAGCGTCCGCACGGACACCTTTGCTGGCGGTGTTCGATCTGGAAGGGCCGGGCAGTGCGCGTGAGGACAGCGACGGGAGCAACGCGCGGAAGTCGCCCGGAGGCCAGGATGACGCGGTGGACGATCTGGCCGCGGAGGCGGGCGACGAGGACAAGCCGGGAACGCAGGTGAATTTTTTCGCTTAATGCTCAGCCCATTGGGGAGCGGGGCAGACTGAGTGAGCCGGAGCTGCGTTCAGCGCTTGCCGGCCTCGCGCGCATCGTAGCGCAGTTTGAGGGCAAGAATGGTGAGCGCCAGCGCGAGGGTGATGGCATTGGCGGCGGTGATGGGCGCGGAGCCGATGCCCAGACCGTAGAGCAACCAGCAGGCGACCCCGAAACTGAACAGCAAAAACATGGTCAGGGATATGTCACTGGCGCTTTTGCGCCGCCATACCCGCAGGAGCTGAGGCAGAAAGGAGAGCGTGGTGCACACCGCCGCGATGGAGCCGGCTGCGTTGAGAATCCAGGAGGGCAGAAGTTTGAAGACAGGCATTTTATGAGTGCACTTTCACAAAGAACCAGGCGGCCATGCCGAGACCGATGAGCACGACGGTGGCGCGCAGAATTTGCTGCGGGATGCGGCGGGCGAAACGGGCCGCGGTATAGCCGCCGATTGCACAGGTGAACATGGCTACCAGGCAATAGCGCCACACCACCTGGCCATTGAGTACGAAGAGGGCAAAGGCGACCCCGTTGGCCATGGTGGTGGAGACCACCTTGAGCGCATTGATCTCGTGGAGGTCCTGATAACCGAAGAGCGAGAGCATGGTTATGAGGACGAAGCCCGCTCCTGCGCCAAAGTATCCGATGTAAAAGCAGACCGCGACCGTTGCCAGGAAGACCGGCAGGCGGCGCGGATGATGCGGATGGCCGGCAGTGGCGCCCTTGCGCCGCAGCAACCAGCGCGAGACCGGGCCGCTGAGGGCGAAGATGGTCGCGGCGCCGAGCAGCAGCCAGGGCACGAGATGCAGAAAGGTCATCTGCGGCGTACGGAGCAGAAGGGTGGCCCCGCTGGTGCCGCCGATGAGGCCGGCGATGGCCAGCGGCCAGGCGAGGCGGAAGTTCTTGCGGATGTCTTCGCGGTAGGCGGCGATGGAGGTGAACTGGCCGGGCCACAGGGCGACGGTGTTGGTGGCGTTGGCCTGCACGGGCAGCACGCGCATTCCGAGGATGGCAGGGAAAAGCAGAAAGGAGCCGCCCCCGGCTACGGCATTCAGTCCGCCGCCCAGAAATGCGGCCACGGTGAGCCACAGCCAGCGCAGGTTCACATAGGCGGGGAGAGCGGAGAGCGCGAGCATGCTTCTCTTATTGTAGTGGCGGGGATGCGGCGCAGATTTGGCGGCGATGCGCCGCGCTGCCCAAAATTATTCATTTCTGGAGACGCGAGGAGCGGGGTATGCTCTTGACATGCCGAAGCTTCCCCTTCGTGTTCTTTTTGTGTGTGGAGTTTTGCTGGCCGCGTGCGCGAGCCTGTCACAGGCCGCGGGCCAGAGCGCGCCGGTTCTGCGGATAGACGGGTTGGGCAAGGGCGCTGCGCCGCTGGATGGCCCGTGGCAGTTTCATCTGGGGGACAACCCTGCCTGGGCAGCGCCGGGCACAGCGGATGCGACGGGCACGAATGGATGGGAGCAATTGAGCGCAGACGAACCCTGGGGCGCGCAGGGACATGCGGGTTACGTAGGATACGCCTGGTATCGAAAGCATCTTTCGCTGAGGCCTGCACCGGGCGCACCGCCGGACTTCGCGATGCTGATTCTGCACATCGACGATGCCTACGAGATGTATTGGAATGGACGGCTGATTGCGCGCAACGGGGGCATGCCGCCGCATTCGCTTACCTATTTTGTGCAGCCCCCGCAGACCTTTGGGCTGGGGCCGGTGCGCGAGGGCGTGCTGGCGCTGCGGGTGTGGAAGGGGCCACTGGCGTCCTTTGACAGCGACCGGATCGGCGGCATGTATGCGGCGCCGATTGTCGGCAGTCCCGCGGCGATTGCTGGACTCAAGGCGGAGAATGACTACGCATGGATGCGCCGCAATCAATACAACTTCGGGATCGTTTCGCTGGATGCGCTGGTGATGCTGCTGGCGCTGCTGGCGTGGTGGCGCAACCGCAGCCAGCGGGTGCTGCTGTGGATCGCGATGTTCTGCTTTACGCCGACCATGGGCACAGTTCTCGCGGGCCTGCGGATTCCGTTTACATTCAGCTTTGCGATTGGCTGGCTGCAGCCGGTGCTGACGATTCAAGATATCGGTTTATGGTTTCTGCTGCTGGAACTGTTGAACCTGGTGGAAAACAGGCGTCTGGCAAAATTTACGCGCGTGCTGGCGATTGTGATCTTCATCTCCTCCTCGCTTGACGGATTACTCAACGTCTTTGACTGGAGCAATCCGCACTGGAGCACGTGGTTTCAGGGCGCGGACGCCGCGCTGACCGTCATCTATACCCTGACCGGCATCTATCCCATTCTTCTGGTGAGCTTTGCCCTGCGGAAGCGGCTGGACTCGGCGCGCTGGCTGGTGGCCATCATGGCGTTTCTGACGGATATGATCCGGACGGTGCGCATTGCGGCGGCACAGGGCGACCGGTTCACGCACTGGACCCTGACGCAACGGCTTGGGGAGCCGCTGTTCTCGATTAATGGAAATACGTTTAATGCGGAGACCATTGCCGATAGCTTGCTGCTGATCGCGATTGTCTACGCCGTGTACCGCTACGTGCAGGAGGCGATGCGGCACCAGGGCGCGCTGGAGCAGGAGATGAAGAGCGCGCGGGAGCTGCAGCAGGTGCTGATTCCGGAGACGCTGCCGGAACTGCCGGGCTATGCCATCAGCAGCGTCTACCGGCCAGCAGCGGAGGTGGGCGGCGACTTCTTCCAGATCATCCCTCTAGAAGGAGAACGGGCTGGCTGCACGCTGATCGTGCTGGGCGATGTGAGCGGCAAGGGGCTGCGCGCGGCGATGACGGTCTCCTTGATTGTGGGGACGGTGCGCACCCTGGCGCGGTATGTCAGCAGCCCGGCGGCACTGCTGGCGGAGCTGAACCAGCGGCTTTATGGGCGCATGCAGGGAGGCTTTGTGACGAGCCTGGCCGTGCTGCTGGAAGGGGAAGGCAAGTGCTCGCTGGCCAGCGCCGGGCATCCAGCTCCGTTTCTGAATCAGCACGCCGTGGAACTGCCGGGGGCACTGCCGCTGGGCGTGGTGCCGGAGGTGAGCTACAGCGAAGCGCAGCTGGCGCTGCGTCCTGGCGACCACTTTGCCCTGTATACGGATGGCTTGCTGGAGGCGCGCAACGCGGAGGGAGAGATCTTCAGCTTTGAGCGGCTGGATACCCTGCTGCGCGCGCGGCCGGACGCGGCGGAGGCGACGCAGGCAGCCGTTCACTTTGGGCAGGAGGACGACATCACGGTGCTGACCCTGACGCGCCTGGCGGGCGGGCAGCAGGGAAGCACGCAGCTTTCTGTGCCGGGGCTGGAGACTGCCTAGCGGTCTGGAGGGCTGTCAAGCCCTTCGGCAAAGAATTTTTCATAGAAAA
>DAIDGZ010000147.1 GCA_027452125.1 Acidobacteriaceae bacterium
CAATTGTCTACATCGAATGTTACGGGCATTTGAATTCCGCTCAATTTCCCCGGCGAAAAATATGCCATTATCTCCATCCCTTCGCCTTCCGCCTGCAGAATCCGCTCTCAAACATTTCAAAATGACCAGCACTAAGTTAAGTTAACCGCTATACTTAGTACGCAAGAAATTTCCGGCCTTCACACCCTTCGCTGCTCACAGGAGTCTCCTCGCATGACGCCCTCGAACTTCTCCCTTTCCCGCCGCACCGCTCTTGCCCTTCTCGCTGCCACCGCAGGCCGCGCCGCTGCCCAAAGCTTTCTCCCTGGCATCCCCAACGTGGGCTTCAAGGGCGACGACGATCCTCGCCGCACCGAGTGCGGCATCGGCGCTCTCATGCCCTGGGCCGACGGGCTGTATGCCTCCACTTACAACTCCTCCGGCAAAAACACCGGCAATGGACTCGGACTCTACCGCATCGACGACAAGCTCCAGCCAGCCTTGCTCGATATACATAACGGCGTGTACGCCAACCGCTTCATCCACCATGCCTCTAATCAATGCCTCATTGGCCCGTATGTCATAGATGCGGCAGGAAAATGGCGACGCATTGAGAGCCTGGCCGGCCAGCGCCTGACCGCCACCATGCCCCACCTCACCGATCCGCACAACCGCGTCTACTACCAGACCATGGAGGGCCTCTTTTACGAAATGGACGTGGCCGATCTGAAGCCGCGGCTGCTCTTTAATCTCACTGCGGACATGCACATCACCCAGCAGCCCCACTTCAAGGGCGGTTACACCGCGCAGCACCGCGTGGTGGTCAGCAACAATGGCTTCTTCGGCTACGGCCAGACCCAGGCCGGACTCTTTGAGTGGGATGGCGGCAAAAGCTGGCGCCGCATCTCTGACAAACCCCATCTGGATGTCGCCGCCCGCCAGAACTTCGGCAATGTCCTCTTCGCCACCGGCTGGGATGAGCGATCCGCACTCTTTGCCGCACTCGTGAACGGCCAATGGCAGCACTACCGGCTCCCCAAGGCCTCGCACGCCTTCGATCACGGCTGGCAGACCGAATGGATGCGCATCCGCGAGATTGAAACCGAGCACTACATGGTAGACCTCATGGGGATGTTCTACGAGTTGCAGCCCTTCCCGTTTGAGGGCCGCATCTGGGGCCTCAAACCCGTTTGCCAGCATCTTCGTACCATCCCCGACTACTGCAGCTTCCGCGGCATGCTCGCTCTCGGCGGCAATGAGACGACGCCGAACGACGACAACAACGCCGTCCTCGGCCAGCCGCAAAGCGGCATCTGGTTTGCCAAGTCCGATGACCTGTGGAGTTGGGGCCAGCCGCAAGGCTGGGGCGGCCCCTGGCGCCAGGACGTGGTCGTCGCCGGGCAGCCCAGCGATCCCTTCCTGTTCACCGACTTCCGCCGCAAGATGCTCCATCTGGTTTCAGAGAAAGCCGCCAGCATTGAGATTCAAGTGGACTTTCTCGGCAACGGCACATGGGAGACCTACGAAACCATCAAACTCAGCGCCGGTGGATATCGCCCGGTCTTTTTCCCCGACGCCTTCAGTGCCCAGTGGGTCCGGCTGGTGCCCAGCGTCTCATGCAAAATGACAGCGGAGTTCATGTTTACCTAATTCCGCCCCGGGGTACCGGCACAGCCACCGGCGCAGTCGCCTTCAGCAGCTTGCGGCTACCATAAGGTATGGCTTTGCCGGTCCTCTCTCCCCCAAAATCGCTCACCCGCCGTTCGTTTCTAAAGGCATCCGCCGGGGCGGCGGCAGGCCTTGCCCTCTACTCCGGCGAGATCGCCCGCCATTGGATCGAAGTCGTTGAAAAGGACATCCAGCTCCCCGGCCTTCCCGCGGCCTTTCACGGCCTGCGCGTCGCCCAGTTGAGCGATATTCATATCGATCTCTTTACCGAGCCCTTCTTCCTCCGCCACGCCGTCGAACTCATCAATCGCCTGCACCCCCACGCCGTGTTCCTCACCGGAGACTTCGTCACCGCCGACATGAGCTCGCGCAAATTCGCCATCGGCTCCGCCTGGCAATGCGCCAACCTCCTCAACCAGCTCACCTGCAAAGCCCGCTTCGCAGTGCTCGGCAATCATGATGTGGGTGTCAGCCGCAGACACGTCACCGCTGCTCTCACCGCCAACGCCGTCACCGTCCTCGCCAATAAAAGCCTGGCCATCGAGCGTGGCAGTTCCCGCATCTGGCTGGCGGGACTCGATGATCCCCTCACCGGAAAGCCCAGTCCCGATCAAGCAATTCCCCTCGCCATCCGCAATCGCCGCAACGAGCCGGTCATCCTGCTCTGCCATGAGCCGGACTACGCCGACACCCTGCTCCAGCAGGAAGCCGGCCAGTCCGTTGCCCTCATGTTGAGCGGCCACACCCATGGCGGCCAGGTGCGCCTTCCCTTCCTTGGTGCCGTAGACCTCCCTCCGCTCGGCGAGAAATACGTCCAGGGCCTCTTCCAGCTCGGCTCGTTGCAGCTCTACGTCAACCGCGGCCTGGGCACAGTCGAGTTGCCCTTCCGTCTCAACTGCCCGCCAGAGATCACCCTCTTCACGCTTCGCGCCGCATAAACGCAAAAAAGCCCGGAGCGCGTGGGGTGCTTGCGCTCCGGGCCTTCTTTGTTCCCTCTCTACTGGTTGCTGTTACGCCACTTCTCCGCCAGCTTCTGGTCTGCCAGTATCTTGATATAAACGCCCCCCACCACTGAGCGTGCCTGGAAGGCCATCTGCCTGCCGGTCTTGGTGTCATACCAGTCCGTGAGCGGTACACGGCTGGGCCCTTCGTTCACCCACTTGCCGATCCGCGCCATAAACATGGCAAAAGGATCGGCATCGCTGCCTACCGGCCCCTCGGCCAGTGTCGCCGTCCATAGCTCCCAGTCCAGCTTGGTGTAATCCTTACGGCTATCCAGCGGCAGGCCGTACTTGTTCATGTGCTTCAGATAGAAGGCCAGCTCCGTCTGCCGCACCTTCGCCGGGAACAGGTCAAAGCCCAGGATCCGGTCCCACACCAGGTTGTACTTCTGGCTCCATGTTCCCGGACTGTCGAACGCCAGCTTGTAGTGGTCGCCGTCGATATCCATCTGCTGCCACTTGGCGGCCATCCCCTTCGCTGCGCTTTCATACTCCGCGGCAACATCGTTCTTACCCAGCCCGCGCGCCATCAACGCATACGCATCCAGGCCTTCGATAGCCTTGATGGAAAGATTCGCGTTGTGCGCCAGGTGCCCGGCAAAGTCGTCCGTCGAAAGCTGATTCGCCGGGTCCAGTCCCTTGGCCCGCAGATATTCAGCCCACTTGGTAAACTCCGGCCAGTACGTGCGGATAAAGTCCCAGTCGCCCATCTCCCGGGCCATCGCGGCGGCCATGATCAGCATGTTGCCGCTCTCTTCCACCGGCATCTGGTTTTCTTCCGTCACTTCCCCGCCGCCGTACACCTGTCCATCGGCCAGCGGATACGTGCCCAGATCGTGCGGCGCAAAAGGCCACTTCCACCGTGGCAGCGCGGCATACTCCATCACCGGCTTCAGTTGCGCCTCCAGCAGTGCCGGATTGAAGAACAGAAAGAACGGCGATGAGGGATACAGCACGTCCACCGTGGAGATGCAGCCGTTCGAAAAGTCCTCCTTCGGAAAGAGCATCGGCTTGCCATCGATATCCGCCGAGAGCCCATGCGCCGCAAACGTCTGACGGTAGGCCAGGATCGCCAGTTGCGCATACGCCGGCCCGCCGGCCTTCTCCAGGTCCGCCGTCAGCTCACTGTCAAACGCGGTGCCGCGCCGCTCCAGGCTGGCATACTGGCTCTCCGCCTCCTCCAGCATCTGCTGCACGCTCATGTTGTTGCGCTGCCAGTAGGGACGCAGCTTGCGGCCCAGAAACTCGATGTTGTACTCCTCCGTGTACGCCAGCAGCACGTGCCGGCTCACCGCCGTGTCGCCCACCTTGCCCAGTGGCAGTTCCACCGCCAGATGCGCGGCCTCCGGCTTCATGCCGTGCCCATGCGCCATCGCCGGCATATCCATGGCATCGGCCTCGGGCAGCTTGCCGGTCTGCACAAAGCTCTCTATCGCGTCATTCGCGGCCACCGTCTGTGCATCATTCCCATCGGGCACGCCAAGATGAAAGTAGCCCCAGTCCACGCGCAGGTTATCGCCCGAGCGGTCCAGCATGCGCTGGTCGCGCGATCCCACATTCAGCACCGTCATGCCCGGCACGTGCGAGCGGCCCCACGTCACCGAATCGCTGGCCGAATCCACCGCAATCATCGGGTCCACATCCAGCAGTACCTGGACATCATGGCTGCCATCACCGGTAGCGCTCACCGTCAGGTAAGTCACCGGTCGCGACAGCACATCCAGATCCCGCGGCAGCGCCGGCGTAAAGAAGTTCACCGTCAGCGTTACCTGGTCCGCCGCAAATGTATAAATGCTATGGGTCGGGGTCACCTTCAGGCTGGTCTGCGTCATCGCCGGCACACCCCGCGGATCAACGCCCATAAACCGGTAGGTCTTCCCATCGATGCGCGCCAGTCCGGCCATTGGCTGTGGCGTGCCCGTCCAGTGCTTCGTACTCTCGTCGGTCAGCTTGTCCGCCATGGACCACACGCTGAAGTACGGATTATGCGCGATCAGCGGCACCGCCGGCGGCCGCTCCTGCTGGCCAAACGCCGCCGCTGCCGGCAGCAGAAGAAATACCGCCATGCACCCGCTCATCAACCGATGCAAGGTTGTCATCCTTGTAACCCTTTTCAATTTCGGACCTCGTTCTGGGTGGTTCGTTGCGCCGCAGTTGCCGTCGCAAAAATCAATCCATTCTAATGCAGCCAGCGCGCTTGTCACATCCAGCGCAAACAGGCACCATGGACTGTCCTGTTCCATTCGCTCCATCGTCCACCGGAGGCACGCATCGCTATGACCAGTTTGACGCGCCGCAATCTTCTCCTCGGCGCCGCCTCTGCCGCGGCAGCCTCCACGTTTTCGCTCTCGCCCCTCGCCACTGCCCAGCCCGCCGCGCAGCAACCTGACCTCGGTTCACAGCGCGCTGCCTGGATGCGTGACCCGCGTTACTGCTGGGGTGTCATGACTCACTTTCTGGCCGACTGGCAGGCCCGCGTCCATCATCTCGACATGACTCCCACCCTGTGGAACAAACTTGTCGACGGGTTCGACGTGGAAGGTATGGCCCAGCGCCTTAGTCAGGTCGGCGCAGGACATTATCAGATCAGCATCGGGCAGAACTCCGGCTACTATCTCGCTCCTAATCCCGTCTATGACAGCATCGTCGGCATACAGCCCAGCAAGCTCTCCCGCCGCGACCTTGTCGCCGACCTCTTCCAGCCACTGCACCAGCACGACATCAAGCTCATGGTCTATCTGCCCTCCGGCGCGCCCGCCCAGGACAAAGCCGCCTGCGCCGCGCTCGAATGGCTCAACGGCCCGTATCCCAACAGGAACTTCCAGCGCAAAGGCAACAGATCATCGCGGAATGGTCGCGTCGTTGGGGCAGCAAGATCAGCGGATGGTGGTTTGATGGCTGCTACTTCCCGAACGCCATGTACCGCTCCACGGACGCGCCCAACTTCGCCAGCTTTGCCGCCGCCGCGCGGGCTGGCAACGCCGCCTCCGCAGTCGCTTTCAACCCCGGCGTCATCTATCGCCTCATCTCCATCACCCCCGATGAAGACTACATCGCCGGTGAAATCGACAAGCCTGACCAGGCCTCCGTGCATCGCGGCCATGACGGCACGCTCGACGGCGCGCAGATCCACATGCTCAGCTTTCTCGGTGAAAAGTGGGGAATGGGCAAGCCGCGCTTCACTACCGATCAGGTCATCGCCTACACGGGCAGGATTCGTGAGTACGGCGGCGCCGTCACCTGGGACGTGCCGGTACATCCCGACGGCTCAATCGATGCGCTTTTCCTCGACCAGCTTGCCGCGCTTGGCAAGGCATTTCCCCGCACTGCGGCAGAAAAGTAACGCGCGCAAAGAGCGGATGCAGCCACTCCGGCGCAAGAGCTGAAACCAGAAACACGCTCGCGCCCCTGCGAAGCGGACGGCGTCCCGTACCCCCGAACTCCTGATCGCTGTTTAGTTGCTCTTCTTCAGCGTGAAGTGGAACGAGGCTCCCGCGCCCAGTTCGCTCTCCACCCACACCCGTCCGCCATGCGCCTGCACAATGCGCTTCACAATCGCCAGTCCCAGCCCGGTGCCGCCCGACTCCCGCGATCGCGCCTTGTCTACCCGGTAGAAGCGCTCGAAGATCCGCTCCAGGTGTTCCGAGGCGATGCCCGGACCAAAGTCGCGCACCGTGAACTGCACCTCGTTCGTCAGTTCTCTGGCTCCAGCCTCGATCCGCTTGCCCTCCGGCGCATACTTGAAGGAGTTCTCAATCAGATTGCTGAAGACCTGTGTAATCGCGTCGGGATCGGCCATCACCATCACCTCCGGAGCGCCTGTCATCTCCAGCGCAATATCCATGTCTTCGGCCACTACGCTCAGGGAGGCGATCACGTCATGCACCAGATCGCTGGCCCGCACCGGCCGCGATGCCAGCTTGTAGTCCGGGCTCTCCACACTCGCCAGCGCCAGCAGATCCTCGGTGAGCCTGTGCATCCGGGTCGCGTTCTTCAGGATCACGCCCAGAAACTCCCGCGCCAGTTCCGGACTCGCATCGGGATCTTCAATCAGCGTCTCCACATAACCCTGGATCGACGTCAGCGGTGTCCGCAGCTCGTGGCTTACATTGGCAATAAAGTCCCGCCGAATGCGCTCCGCCGCCTCGACGCGCGTCACGTCGTGCAGCACCACCAGCGCGCCTCCGCTGGGCAGGGGCGCGGCGTTGATCTCAAAGCTCTTGCCTGGCGCCAGTGAGGTGGTGCGCCCGTATTGCAGTTCCTGCTTTTCCAGCGCCGCATTCACACAAGCCAGCAGCTCCGGGTCGCGCGCCGAGTGCACCAGCGGCCGTCCCGGCCGGAACTGCGTGCCCGCAATCCGCTGCATCACCGCATTGGACCAGCGCACATACCCCTCAGGAGTAATAACAAACACTGCCTCCTGCATGGAATCCAGCATCGCGGCCAGCTCTTGCCGGCGGCTTTCCAGTTCGGCAAAGTTGCGATCCAGCCGCTCCGCCGTCTGGTTCAGCGCCGCCTCCATCGCGGAGAGCTCGCTTTCGCCTTCGTGCGGCAGCCGCGCCGTCAGGTCGCCGTCGGCAACGCGCCGGGCAAACGCCACCACCCGCCCCAGCCGCTCAGACACCCGGCTGGCCACCCACGCCGCCAGCGGCAGCGCCACCAGCAGGGCAATCAGTCCTGACCACAGCGCCTGACGCCCCAGCACGTGCAGCGTGTTCCCCGCGGTCTGCGCCACCATGCCGCGGAAGACGAACTCCATCACCACGGTGTGAAACACCAGCAGAAGAACAAATAACCCCAGTAGTTTGCCAAATACTTTTTTGGTCAATCGCCCCGCTCCATCACCGGCTGGCTACTCCGCCTTGGGCAGCTCGAAGCGGTAACCGGCTCCACGCACGGTCTTCAGATAGCGCGGATTCTCGGCATCCAGCTCAATCTTCTCCCGGATCCGCCGCACATACACATCCACTGAACGCGGCGTCACAAACCGTGCATCGCCACACACCGCATCCAGCAGCCGGTCGCGGCTGAAAACCCGCCCCGGATGCCGCGCCAGGTAGTCCAGCAGGCGGAACTCCGTGGCCGTAGTGGTCACAATCTCCCCCCGCACCTTCAGTTGCATGGCGTTGGAGTCGATCACCACCTCTTCAAAGCTGATGATCGAGGGCGAACTCGGCCGCTCAAAGCGCCGCAGAACCGCCTTCACCCGGGCCACCATCTCCCGCGTGGCAAAGGGCTTGGTAATGTAGTCATCCGCGCCCAGTTCCAGTCCCAGCACGCGATCGTTCTCACCCGCCCGCGCCGTCAGAAAGATGATCGGCACCGTGGAAAGCCCGGGATGGTTCCTCAGACGCCGGCACACATCCAGACCATCGCCGCCGGGCACCATAACGTCCAGCAGAAACAGGGCCGGAGCCTGCCGCTCCGCATCGGGAATCAAATTCACCGGGGTGTGATATAACCGCGCCGTGAATCCGGCAGCTTCCAGGTGGTGTTGCACCAGCCTGGAGATGTCCTGATCGTCTTCCAACACAAAGATCGTCTGGCTCAACAGGTCATCCTCGTCCGGCGGTGGTTGAGGGCACTGGAGTAACCGCCGGAAACATTAACAGAGTAATGCACACAGGCAAACAGATTGCAAACGTACGGTTAATTTGACCCAGCCCTCTGCCATCTCTCGGTTCTCCGCTGCAGAAGTCCTCCATGCCCCGCCCGCTTGCGCCTGCTTCCTAGCCAACCGTATCTTCCCCTCCCACCGTCGCCGCAAACCGCAGCCGCACATAGTCCGCTGTCCAGTGGCCATCCTCGTCGCGCAGGATCGGCGTAAGCAGCGCCACCGCCTCGGCCACCACAGCCTCCCGCACGGCCTCGGACATCGTCTCCAACACGCCGCGCCGAAATGTTCTGATCCATCCCGCCATGCCGTCCTCCGGCAGCCGCGTCGGTCGCGGAATCAGTTCGATTCTCTCCACCTCGAATCCATGCTGGCGTAGCCTGCGCGCGTAAATCTCCGGCGTGGGATAGTAGTTCACGTTGTCCTCGCGCCCATCAAAACCATGCCGCGCCGCCACCGCCATCAGCGCCGTCCGAATGGCCGCAATGTTCCCATGCCCGCCCATCTCCGCCACAAACCGACCGCCGGGCCGCAGCACCCGCCGCACCTGCGCCAGCACGCCGTCCTGGTCGCGCATCCAGTGCAGCGCCGCATTCGAGAAGACCGCATCGAAGCTCGCGTCCGGATAAGGCAGCCGCTCCGCTGTCCCCTCATCCACATCGATGCCCCTGGCCCGCGCCGCCGCGGCCATGCTGGGCGAAGCGTCGAAACCGCGCATCCGCGCGCCCCCAGCCACCAGGCGCGCCGTCAGTTGCCCATCGCCGCAACCCAGGTCGAGAATCTCCTCACCTGGCCGCGCCGCCAGCCACTCCACCACCCCGCCCGCCAGGCCATGCACAAAGGCCCCATTGCGCGCATACGCCTCCGCATCCCATCTCTGCGTCATGCAGCCTCCATGCTGCAAGTCTCAAGAATGCGAACCCATAAGGCAAAGTGATTCTATTTTACGTTTGGATAAGGAGCGCTTATACAAGGTGCATCGCATCCGTCAGATGGACTGCACCGGCACCAGCGTCAGATCGTCCACCAGGCCCACTTCCTTCTGCACAAAAGGCTCGCCGTAGCGCACCCCGGCCAGCAGCCCGTAGTGGCGCGCCTCCGCAAAGGTCCGCTCGCGAATCTCTTCCTCTGGCACAAACAGCCCGCCGCCCGTAGCCTGGTTGGCATATTGCGAGCGGTACGCCATCAGCGATGCATGCCGCTGCTCGATAAACGGCGTGATGTCCACAACAAAGCTGGGCCGCACATCGGCATAAAGGCTGGCATAAACAATCTTGAAGGGCCGATGCGGCGCTGCGTCCGTCTCCACCTTCGCCAGGCCAGACAGAAAGCAGGCGTCATAGCCCAGCAAACCGGTCTTCGCGTGATCCGGGTGCCGCGCCTGCCAGTAGGGCAGAATCACCACGCGCGGCCGCAGCCGGCGCAGAACCCGCACAATCTCCATCCGGTTTTCCAGGGTATTTTCAACCGCGCCATCGGGCAGGTTCAGTGCCTGCCGCCAGCCCACGCCAAGAATCTGCGCAGATTCATCCGCCTCGCGCGCGCGGTCTTCCGCGCTTCCCCGCGTGCCCGACTCGCCCTGGGTCAGGTCCAGGATCGCGGTCCGCAGTCCGCGTGCTGCCATCCGCAGCAGCGTGCCGCCGCAGGTCTGCTCCACATCGTCGCGATGCGCAGCAATGGCCAGCACATCAGCCTGAAATCCGGTCTGCTCTATGCTGGCCATGGGTCTTAGTAGACAGTGTTGTTGGTGTCCGTCACCGCGTCCATGTAGGCCACGTCATAGGCCGTGCCCGTCACGGTCACATACTGGTTGTCCAGCGCGGAGCCGTCCTTGGTGGCGTAGATGTACACCTGTCCGCCAATGGCCGCATAGATCTTGTGCAGCCCTGTCACTGCGGCAATCCCCGTGGCATCGCCCAGATAAGGCTCCAGCATGTTCACCGTGTTGGTCGAGGTGTTGAACATGGTCAGGCATCCGTACGGCAAGTTGTGGTTATACCGCTCGCCGTTGGTGCATTGCTGCATGCCGATCCAGAGCGTATTGTCATCAGCCTCAATCATGCGGCTCATGCCCCCGGGCACGCCGTCGCTGATCGACACCGGGTTCGGTGACGAACTCGTAGCCGGAACAATCGCATTCGCGGTAAGATCCACCCGCGTCAGATAGCCGCCAAAGAAGCCATCCGGCATCAGCTTCTGCCCCACCACATACATGATGTTGGTGTGCACCAGCGCATTGCTCGCGCCGCCCGGAATCGGAATATTCACCATCGGCTTGGCGTTCCCATTGGCGCAGGGAGCGGAGTTGCAGGGCAGCAGCCCGGACTGCTGTCCGGTCAGGAAGATCATCGGCGCCACCGGCAGTTCAGACACCGAGGCAGTGGAGCCGCCGCACTCCGGTCCGCAGCTCAGCACGTAGGCCGTGCTGCCGTCTGACGAGAAAACCGCCTTCACCGGACGATCAAAGTTGAGCGGCGCGCCATAGTAGTTGCCCGTGGAGTCGACGTGATCCGGGCTCTGCGCCTGGAACAGGCACCACCCCGGCGCATTCTGCGGCTCGCAGTCCACCGCGGCCTTGGGCCAGGTGCTCGGTCCACCAGAGTAGGAGACCGTCTGCGCCGCCGTAAGCCGCCGCGGATAGTAAACATAATTCGAGTTCTGCACAAAGGCCAGCGCCATCGATCCGCCCGGATTCACGCTCACCCGGTACACGCCGGGCAAATTCAGCGGATAAGCGGAACCGTCTGCCTGATCTACCACCGTCAGCACATTGGCCAGTTGGCTCGCAGCGAACACATAGGAGCCATTGCGCGTGATGAAGATGCTGGAAGACGGGCCATTCAGGTGCGAAACCGTGCCGGTAGTCTTCTCCGTCGCATAGTTGGCCAGCGTCAGGCTACCGTCGCCCGATCCGTAAACTGCGCCCAGCTGCTCCTCAGGCATGTTCTGGATCGTGGTCGGCAAAGCCCCGCCGAATCCAGCCAGCGAAAACCCCGGTATCTTGGTATCGTAGCTGCTGCGAATGTCATAGTACGCATCCACAATCTCCAAAGCCCCTTTGCTGAATACGCTGGGATTCTGGACTGCGATCAAAACGCGATTCAGCAACCCGCTGGGGGGAAGCGCGCGGCCCGCAAAATAGGTGGTGCTGCCACAGCCAGCCAACGCAACTGCAGCCGCGAGAGCCGCAGCGGCGCTCATCCAAAGACTTCTCTTATTCAAAATCTCTTCCCTCGATCGAATGCGCGGCCCGAGCCGCAACCTGCGCCATGAATGGCATTTCGCGGGTCTCCCCGGCGCCGCACGAACGCGGCTGCGGGACCCGGTTCTTGCCCAGTGTATGACTCCCGAAGTATAGCAAAGTGAGCCCCACCTCTGGCGCCGTCCGCTGCCGTGCCGTAGCATGGCTAAAGGTATGAGTCAGTTCGCACAGATGTTCGCAGACCGCCCCCTGCTCGCCGACGGTGCCATGGGCACCGTCCTCTATGCGCGCGGCATCTTCATCCACCGCTGCTACGACGAGCTGAACATCTCCGACCCCCACCTCATTCTCTCCGTCCATGAGGAGTACCTCCAGGCCGGCGCCGAGATTCTGGAAACCAACACCTTCGGCGCCAACCGCATGCGCCTGGCCCGCCATGGCCTGGCCGGAAAGATGCGAGAGATCAATGAGGCCGGCGTTCGCCTGGCCCGGCAGGCTGCCGACCGCTTCCGCGAAAAGCAGGGCGGTCAGGCCTGGGTGGCCGGCTCCGTCGGTCCCCTCGGTGTCCGCCTCGAGCCCCTGGGCAAAACCGGCCTCGACGAAGCCCGCGAAGCATTTGCCGAACAGATTACCGTGCTCACCGAGTCCGGCGTCGATCTTCTCATCGTCGAGACCATGCCGGCGATGAACGAAGCCCGCGAAGCCCTACGCGCTGCCCGCGAGGTCGCGCCCAGCCTGCCCGTGCTGGTCATGGTCACCGTGGACGAGGAAAGCAACTGCCTCGACGGCAGTTCCCCGGCCCATGCCGCCACCCTGCTCACCGAGTGGGGCGCAGACGCCATCGGCGTCAACTGCTCCACCGGCCCCACCACCGTACTCACCGCCGTTGAAGCCATGCGCGCCGCCACCCCGCTGCCCTTGGCCGCCATGCCCAATGCCGGCATGCCCCGCGCCGTGGAAGGCCGCAACATCTATCTCTGTTCGCCGGAGTACATGGCCAGCTTTGCCCGCAAGGCCATTGCCGCGGGCGTCCAGCTCGTCGGCGGCTGCTGCGGCTCCACGCCCAACCACATTCGCGCCATGCGCGCCGCCATGCGCGCGCTCGACGAGCAGACCCCGGTTGTCGTACCCGGCGCTGAGCCTTCGCTCACCACCGAAACGCCTCCCGCCCCGCTCGCCCAGCGCTCGCGCCTCGGCTCGCTGCTCTGTGAAGGCAAGTTCGTCACTCTGGTCGAGATTGTGCCGCCCAAGGGCATTGACTGCTCAAAGGAAATCGAAGGGGCACAGACGCTCGCCCAGCTCGGCGTCCATGCCATCAACGTGCCCGACGCACCCACCGCCTCCGCCCGCATGAGCGCCCAAAGCCTCTGCATCCAGATTCAGCAGCACACCGGCATGGAGACCGTGCTCCACTACACCTGCCGCGACCGCAACATCCTCAGCATCCAGTCCGACCTGCTGGGCGCCTCTTCCATGGGGCTTAAAAACATCCTTTGCCTCACCGGCGACCCGCCCAAGCTCGGCGACTATCCCGATGCCACCGCCGTCTTTGATGTGGACTCCATCGGCCTGGTCAACGTGGTCAACCGCCTCAACCACGGCCTGGACATCGGCTCCAACTCCATCGGCGCCAGCACCAACTTTGCCATCGGCGTCTCCGCCAACCCCGGCGTGCTCGACGTGGAAAACGAGCTGCGCCGCTTCTTCTATAAGGTGGATGCCGGCGCCGAATACGTCATCACCCAGCCCGTCTTTGACCTCCGCCTGCTGGAAAACTTCCTCGAGCGCATTCAGGACCATCGCATCCCGGTCATCGCCGGCATTCTGCCGCTCACCAGCCTGCGCAACGCCGAGCTGCTCAAGAACGACCTCCGCGTCTCCATGCCGGAGGAGATCATGCTGCGCATGGCCCAGGCCGCCACGCCTGAGGCTGCACGCCTGGAAGGCATTCGCATCGCCCAGGAGATGCTCGAAGCCGTACGTCCCTACGTGCAGGGCGTACAGGTCAGCGCTCCCTCAGGCCACACCATGGTCGCCGCCGAGGTCATCGCCAGCGCCTTCCCGCCAGGCACCGTGCCCATGCAGGCGTAGAGCGGTATCGACGGGAATACAGCCGGGATCCGTTGCCAACCAGGCGGCTTCCTTGACTTTCTGACCACATCAGAGCAGGATTGAGGCATATCCGTACGCTCGTAGGCGAGCATGTATCCCGCGAACCCCGAAGCGAGAGCTTCGGGGTTCGTTTTTTTGAGTACGACCATGAAAAAGATTGTTCTGATGATCGATGGCGGATTTCTCCGCGTCGCCGCAAGAAAAGCTGGACGGCATTACGATCCAGGCTTTATTGAGTCTTTTTCCAAAAATTGCCCATCGTCGGATGAAGAGCTCTTTCGCGTGCTCTACTACGACTGTCCACCCTACCAGGGGCAACAGAAGCTCCCCGTTTCCGGACTCACTAAAACCTTCGATGAATCAGGGCAATGGCTCCAGGTGCTCGCACAGAAAGATCTGATCGCTGTCCGGCTCGGAGTGCTGAAATTCAGGGGATTCAAGCTGAAGAAAGTTCCAGTGGCGGGTAGCGATGCGCTGACCGATGCGGACTTCAGCCCGGATTTCGAGCAAAAGGGTGTGGATATGCGCATAGGCCTTGATATCGCCGCTTATTCCGCACTGAAACATGTGGACAGAATCGGCCTGGTCACTGCAGACACAGACTGTGTTCCGGCGATGAAGCTGGCCAGGAAAAGCGGTGCCCAAGTCGTCCTTTTCGCGCTACCCGGAAGCGCGGTCCCCAGCGAATTGTCCCAACACGCGGATATGGTTCGCAGCGTTGTGTGGCCGCACTGACCTGGGGCCTGTTCACACCACCCGAAGGGTCGCCGCCATCCGCGTAGTGTGAACAGGCCCCGGATCAACAAGAATTGCCGCCCGCTGGTTGTAGAGTGGTAAGAGGACAGTTCCCCATGCCATCGTTTGAACAGTCTCTCAAGAAGCTCGAAGCCATCGTCGACAAGCTCGAAAAAGGCGACCTGCCCCTCGAAGAATCCCTCAAGCTCTTCGAAGAGGGTGTCGCCCTCTCCTCCACCTGCAAGCAGGAGCTGGAAGAAGCCGAGGGCAAGGTGGATCAGCTCATCAAGCAGCGCGACGGCTCCCTCAAGCGCGAGCCCTTCCCGCCCATGGAATAGCCTGCTCCTGCCTCAAAAACGCAGGGGCTTGCAGCCGGAACCGCGACAAGCCCCTGATCCCGCCTCTCACCCCAGCCACTTCGGATTATGCGCCGTTCCGTCAAAGCTGGCGGTCGTCTTGTAGAGCTCGTACACGCCGTCCTCGGCTGCCGTCTTAGTCCGCTCCAGCAGGCTGGCCACCGCAGCCTCGCTCATCGGCTTGAAGGTGCGCGCCGCCTCCAGCGCCTGGTCCAGCACCGCCTGGCTGTCGATGCCCGTAATCTGCACCGCCACCGGCAGGTTCAGGCAGTAGTGCAGCCCCTCGATCGGCTGGATGGTGTTGCTCTGCAGAATGTGGTGGTCGCCAAAGCACTTCATCCCCAAAGGCGCAATCTGCTCCTTGACCAGCACCGGCAGCACCTGGTGCTGAAAGCTCCGAAAGTGCGCGTCCATGACATTCAGAGGCATTTGCACCGCATCGAAGTGAACGTCGTGCTTGCGCGCCATCTCCAGCATCCGCAGGTGCACCAGCGGATCCTTGTGCCCGGTAAAGCCGATGTACCGCACCTTGCCTGCCTTCTGCGCCGCCAGCATGGCCTCCATCGCCCCGCCTTCGGCAAAGATCCGGTCGGGATCCTCCAGCCGGATCACCTCGTGAAACTGCATCAGATCCAGATGGTCGGTTTGCAGGCGCTGCAGAGACTCATCGATCTGCTGCGCAGCCGCCGCCTTGGTGCGTCCGTCAAACTTGCTCATCAGGAACACCTTGTTGCGGTAGCCCCCAGCCAGCGCCTTGCCCATCCGCTGCTCGCTGACTCCGCCGTTGTAGTCCCAGCAGTTGTCCATGAAGGTGATGCCGCGATCAATCGCCTGCCGCGTCAGTTGGATGGCTTCCGCCTCATCCAGTCCCGGCTTGCCCAGGTGGTAGCCGCCCAGTCCAATGGCTGAAACCCGCTCGCCGGTACGCCCCAGCGTGCGATAGATCATGCCATTGGCCTCCGGCGTCTTCTCCTCTGCCCGCAGCAATCCTGCCGCCGCCACCACACCTGCCGCCACTGTTGCCGTCTTCAGAAAATCACGCCGGTCCATAGACCCTCCTGCTGTTCAATTAAATGCATTACACCCCTTCGTCAAGCTGCAACTCCGCCCCTGGGCTGTTTTTCCCAAAACAATCCCGGCCCAGCCCGGCAACGCCGGTGCTCCGCCCCGCCCCATAGCCCATCAGTTCCACCCTGGCTCGTCTATAATTGCTGTGAATCGCATCCAGCGAGCGTTGCGTATCCGCGGCAGGCGCCCGCAGTCCGTCTCGTGCTGTCCCGGCGAATTCAGCCTGTCCGCTTAAGAGAGAGTCGAAGGTTCAAGTCCATCCATGATCCGCTTCCTGCAAACTGACAATCGCCTTACCAAAGCTCTCCTGGTCGTCGTCATTGGCGCCGCCTCGGTCTCCATGGTGGTCTACCTGATCCCCGGCCTCTCCGGCATGGGATCTTCGTCGCCTGACACCTATGCCGTGGTCTATCCCCACTGGTACAGCCGCATCTTCTCCTCCGGCACCGCCGTCAGCAATACCCAGGTCGACAAGCTGGTCCAGCAGCAGATGCAGCAGAACCACTACCCGGACAGCCCCATCATCCAGAACCTGCTCGCGCAGCGCGTCGGCCAGCAATTGGTCCAGCAGCAGGTGCTCCTCCAGGAAGCCGCCCGGCTCGGCATCACTGCCACCGATGATGATGTGCGCACCTTCCTCCAGACCGGCCCGGATGCCCAGGTGCTCTATCCCGACGGCAAGTTCATCGGCCAGGATGCCTACGCCAACCTCATCGCCACTCGCCTCAACGAGACCGTGGCCGACTTTGAGCAGAGCGTAAAGACCGAGATCGCGCTGCGCCGCCTCCAGGCCTACGTCACCGCCGGGGTCACCGTCAGCCCACAGGAGGTCCGCGACCTCTACCGCAAGGCCAATACCAAGATCAAGTTCGACTACGCCGTCATCTCGGCCGATAACCTGCGCAACACCATCAACCCGTCCGATGCCGACCTCCAGGCCTTCTTCAAACAGAACGCCGCCCGCTACGCCTCGGCCGTGCCGGAACAGCGCACCATCACCTACTTTGCCTTCGCGCCGGATCAGATTCCCGGCGGCATGCCTCAGCCTACCCAGCAGCAGATTCAGCAGTACTACAACGCCCACCTCTCCGAGTACTCCGTGCCGGAGGAGTCCCGCTCCCGCCACATCCTCATCTCCGTGCCGGCGAATGCGGACGCCAAGACCGACGCCGCTGCCAAAGCCAAAGCAGAGATGGTCATGGGCCTGCTCAAGAAGGGCGGCGATTGGAGCGCCCTGGCCAAGCAGTATTCGGATGACCCGGGCAGCAAAAACTCCGGCGGCGAGCTCGGCTTCGTCCAGCACGGCACCATGGTGCCCTCCTTCGATCAGGCCATCTTCAGCCAGAAGATCGGCGATATCCAGATCGTAAAGAGCCAGTTCGGCTACCACGTCGTACAGGTGGAGGAGCGCAAGACCGCCCACACCCAGCCGCTCAGTGAAGTGGAAGCCACCATCAAGGCCACGCTGGCCCGTCAGGCCTCTGCTCAGGCCCAGCAAAACTACGCCAGCCAGTTGGCCGCCGAGGCCGTAAAGAACGGCATGGCCAAGACCGCCGCGGCTCACAACCTCCAGCTGGTCACCAGCCAGCCCGTGGCCCAGGACGGCGTCATCTCCGCCCTGGCAGACAGCACGCAGCTCCTGGCCAAGGCCTTCCAGGCCAAGCAGGGCGCGGCGCCGCAGTTTGCGCCCACCGGCGAAGGTTATGCCATCTTCCAGGTCACCGGCATCACTCCGGCGCACGCCCCAGCCTTTGCCGACTGGAAGAGCCACATCCTCGACGACTACCGCACGGAAAAGCTGCCCGCGCTGCTCAGCGAGAAGACCACCGAGCTGGATGCCAAGGCCAAAACCAGCGGCGATCTGGCCAAGGCCGCCAAGGCCGTGGGCGCCACCCTCAAGACCAGTGACCTCGTCACCGGAGCCGGTCAGGTTCCCGACCTCGGCGAAGTCGGCCAGGTGGCTCCGCAGCTGCTTCAACTCTCCGTGGGCGCCGTCAGCGGCCCCATCGACACCCAGACCAACGGCATCGTAGCCAAGATCGTGGATAAGCAGGAGCCAACCGCGGATGAGATCACCAAGAACTTCGATCAGACCCGCGACCAGCTCCTCGAGCAGCGCCGCGAAGAGTCCTTCGAGCTCTTCATGAGCCAGGTGTGGGACTACTACAAGACTCACAAGCTCATCCAGATCAACGCCAAGGCGCAGACTCCGCCCGCAGCGTAATCAAACCGCGGCACACGCAGCACAAAGGGCCCGCATCCACTCTGGATGCGGGCCTTTTGCATGCCTGCTGCGCTCTTACTTCAGCCTGCGCAGCGCCAGCGCGGAACCTTCCAGCCGGGCAATCTCCGCCGCCGAAGGCGCGCTGCACTTGAACACGATCAGATAGTCGCCCATCTGCGTCGCCATCACTGAGGCAGGCTTGCCGCTCACCGTGTAACTCAGCTTGTCAAAGACCATCCCCTGCGCGCCCTTCTTCTGCGAGCGGCTGATGTTGGCGAGAATTGGCCCGGCCCGCAGGCTCCCCGCCATCCGGTCAATGAACTCCGCGCTGCTCTGGATGCCGCCCGAGTGCGGCCCGGCAATATGCAGCTTCTCGGCCACCACCACCACCCCGTAGGGCTGGCTGCCCTGCCGCGCGCTGAACAGCGGAACCATGTAGGCATGCGCGCCCTGGGCGCCGGCCTCCGGCGAAGGCAGCTTGTCCGGCTTCAGCATCGCCGGCCAGGCATACTCAAAGTGAAAATAGCTGTTCACATACGCATGATTCGCGATGTGGCCATCGGTGGGCGAAGCGGCATAAGCGGCGCCGGTAAAGAGCGCCGCCACAAACAGAGCAACGATTTTCAGATTCGGCATACGGTAATCTCTGCCGCTATTATGCGATGCCCGCCGCAGCCCCGCTGTGCGCTACGCCACTCCGCATGAGAGCTCCGCGCGCCATTCCTCAGCCGGAGGCAGCCTCGGTCATCATGCTCACAATCGCCTGCTCAACCTCCCGAGCCACCGCATCCAGTTGCGGCAAGCCCAGCGCTCCCAGCAGCATCGTGGGTTTCAGCGTGGCCAGCATGGTCTTGCCGCCCTCTTCGTATACAGAGATCCGGCAGGGCAATCCTGTGGAGATGCCCATATTCTGCTCCAGCACTTTCTTTGCCTGCTGCGGCTGGCAAACCTCGAAGATCAGGCATGCATGCTCAAACACCACACCCTTCTTCGCCATCGTTTCCTTCAGATCATGGACATGCAAAACGCCGAAATGATGGGCCTGCACCGCCGCATGCAGAGCAGTTGCCGTCTGCTCTACTGTCTTCCGGCTTGCAATCGTCACCAGCATCGACTCGGTCATGCTCGTCACCTCGATTCGTCTCAAGGCCTCCACAGTACCACGAACGGTCTGGCAGCCAGAGGTCCGCCATCTTCAGGAGCTGTCGGCCTATTTCATTTGCACCGCACGGCGCCCCTCGCCCAGCCACACCGCTTCCATCTGCTCCAGCGTCTTCCCCTTCGTCTCCGGCACCATCCGCCACATAAACAATGCCGCCAGCACGCTCATGCCCCCGTAGATCCAGTACGCAAACCCGTGCTTGAAGTGCTCCACCAGGTAGGGATTGTTGTCCAGAATCGGAAACGTCCAGCTCACCAGGTAGTTCGCCACCCACTGCACCGCCACCGCCACCGCCATCGCCTTGCCGCGAATCTGGTTGGGAAAGATCTCGCTCAGCAGCACCCACGTCACCGGGCCCCACGACACCGCAAAGCCCGCCGTGTAGAGCAGCATCGCGCACAGCGCCAGCATCCCCTCGCCGCCCAGCCAGAAGGCCGTGCCCAGCGTCGCCATGCTCACCGCCATCACCAGCGCGCCAATCATCTGCAGCGGCCGCCGCCCAAACCGGTCCACCGTGAAGATGGCCACCGTGGTGAAGATCAGGTTCACCGCGCCCACAATGATCGTCTGGAACAGTGAGGCGTTGGTCGTGAAGCCCATCCCCTTGAAAATGTCCGTCGCGTAATACAGCACCACGTTGATGCCCACAAACTGTTGCATCACTGACAGCATCACGCCCACAAACACCAGTAGCGCTCCATACGAAAACAGCTTGCCGGAGTGGTGCTCTCGGAACGATGCGCGAATCTCGCCCATCTCTTTCTCCGCTTCCTGCGGCGTCACCAGCTTGTCCAGCACCGCCCGCGCGCCGGCCTCATCGCCCTTCAGCATCAGATAGCGCGGCGTCTCCGGCACAAACAACAGCAGCAGCAGAAACAAACCCGCCGGAATCGTCCCGGAGAGAAACATGTAGCGCCAGCCAATCGCGTTCAGCCACGCATCGCCGCTGCCCACCTTGGAGATGCCGAAGTTCACAAAGTAGATCACCAGCATCCCGAAGATAATCGCAAACTGATTCCACGCCACCAGGTTCCCGCGCACCTTGGGCGGCGCAATCTCCGCAATGTACATGGGCGATAGCATTGAGGCCAGCCCCACCCCGATGCCGCCAAGAATGCGATAGAAGACGAAGTTGGCCATGTAGGCCGGCCCGCCATGCCCAATCGGCGCAAAGGGAAACTCCGGCGCCGCCGCGCCCAGCGCCGACACCAGGAAGAACAGCGCGGCAATAATCAGCCCGCGCTTGCGGCCGATTCGCGTGCTCACCCAGCCCCCGATCAACCCGCCCAGAATGCACCCAATCAGCGCGCTCGACACCACAAAGCCCAGCAGCGAGTTGGCCGCGTTGGCCTGCGCATGGTTCGTCAGGTCCGTAAAGCGGGGATCGATGAAGTAGGCCTTCAGGCTGTCCACCGCGCCGTTGATCACAGCCGTGTCATAGCCAAACAGCAGCCCCCCCAGCGTGGCAATGAGGGTAAGCAGCACAACATACGGGTTCAAACGCGACATAACGCTCCTGCGGGTCGCAGCGGAGCCCACACTGCCCCCGATGCAACGATTCCCCTTGAGTAAATCGGTTCAGTTCAGCGCTTCGCAGCGCTCCCAATCCGGATCACAGGAATCATACTCTATCCGCGCAAGAGGTAAAAAGACGGCCCGGTTTTTCTTCCTTACGGCCAGAAGAAAGCCCCACCCTGGCAACGCCAGAATGGGGCCATCAATCCGGGCTATCGATCTCTGCAAACCTGCTCTACTGCCGCAGCCCCGTCGTTGCCACCGGCAAACCCGTCTCCGGCCAGCGCATCGGCTGCGCCTCCAGGTTCGGCTTCACCGCCACGCCGGAAGCCGAAGCGGGCGCCACGCTCACATTCCAGCCGTCCACTACCACCAGCGCATCCTCGCCGTTGAAGCCGTCCTG
>DAIDGZ010000148.1 GCA_027452125.1 Acidobacteriaceae bacterium
GATGTCCCTGCGCCTTGCAGATGCCTTGGGCACCAGCCCCACGCTATGGATCGATCTCCAGACACAGTTCGATCTGTGGCGTGCCAGCCGCAAACGCCGGCCACACATCGAGCTATTCAAGCAGGTGGCTTAACCGGGCAGACCAGCCCAACCTGTCACAGGCACAGCTCTTGTCCGCACTGTACGTCAACCATGGTTTGCAGCCTTGCGCCGTGCCCGCACCGCGGCGGCCAGCTCCTGGAACAGCTCCCGGGTCTCGGCCCAGTCAATGCAGGCGTCGGTGATGCTCTGGCCATACACCGGCGTCTGGCCCGGCACTAGCGGCTGCGCCCCGGCCACCAGGTTGCTCTCGATCATCACGCCCATGATCCGCCTGTCGCCGCCCGCAATCTGTCCCGCCACGTCGTGGCACACCAGCGCCTGGCGCTTGTAGTCCTTGTTGGAGTTGGCGTGGCTGAAGTCGATCATGATGCGCGGCTGAATGCCCGCCTTCTGCATCTTCTTCGCCGTTTCGTCCACGCACTCGGCGGTGTAGTTCACCGTCTTGCGCCCGCCGCGCAGGATCATGTGGCAGTCCGGGTTGCCGGTGGTCACAAAGATGGCCGACTGCCCATGCTTGGTGTGGCCCAGAAACGTGTGCGAGTGCGCCGCGGACAGAATCGCGTCCACCGCCACCTGCACGTCGCCCGAGGTGCCGTTCTTGAAGCCCACCGGGCACGACACGCCCGAAACCAGCTGGCGGTGCACCTGGCTCTCCGTGGTCCGCGCGCCAATCGCGCCCCAGCTCACCAGCCCGGCAATATACTGCGGCGAGATCATGTCCAGAAACTCGGTGCCCGCCGGCACGCCCATCTCCGCCAGATCCAGCAGCAGGTTCCGCGCCAGCCGCAGCCCGTCGTTGATCTTGTAGGACTCGTCGAGGTGTGGATCGTTGATCAGCCCCTTCCAGCCGATCGTCGTGCGCGGCTTCTCAAAGTACACCCGCATCACCACGCACAGATCCTCTGAGAACTCCGCAATCGCCTGCTTCAGCAGCCCTGCGTACTCCCGCGCCGCCTTGGGATCGTGAATGGAGCAGGGACCAGCCAGCACCAGCAGCCGCCCGTCGCGGCCGTTCAGGATGTTGGTGATCTGTGCGCGCGCGTCAAAAATCGTGGTCGAGGCGGCTTCAGTGACCGGGCGCTCCTCTTCGAGGAAAACCGGGGGCAGGACGACCGTGGTCCGCTGGATGCGAATATCTTCCGTAGTGTGAAACATGGCTCTCTTCTAACCCGGCTGGGGATTGATCCGGGCAACAGCTTTCTTGAGGAAAAATCGACAAGTCCTGTCTAAAATCTATCAGTCTTTCTATCGTTTGGCCGAACGGCGCCCGTCTGAGAGCCCGCGCTCGGGGTCAGAAGAAGATAAACCGCCGGTGCCGTACCGAGCCCTCTCCGATGTACGTCTTGCCCTTCTTCACGGAGGAAAGCTCGCCATATTTGTGCGTTTCCTTGGCGTTGCTGTCGGTGTTGGTGAAAGTAAACGAGTTGGCCGAGAGGCTGTTCAGGTTGCCCGTGGCCTCCGTGCCGTCGCGGAAGGAGAACTCCAGGTAGCTGCCGGGGCTGAACTTGCCCAGTTGCTTTTCCATCTTGCGCGCGTGTTTCTCCTGTTTGCTGGCAGAGCTGGCCGTGCAGGCCGGCACGAACACGATTCCGGCCAGAACCAGCGCAATACAGGCGAGCAACGTTCCTCGAAACCATCTCCGCATAACGCCTCCTGCGAGACTCAGTCTCAAGGGACATAAGAACCATGAATTTAGAGCCGCTGTCAATGATCGGCATCCGTGGGGCGGCAGCCAGGTCTACGGATGGTACCGCCGTTCCCCGGCCTCGATGGTGATCGACAGACGGTTTTGCAGCGGCGGCAGTGGGCCGGCGGCGGAGGGTGTATAGGCGCTCGGCGGGTTTTCCAGGCGGTTGAAATCCAGCACCAACTGTCCCGGCTGGCTCAGACCGTGATCGGGCAGGCCGGTGTGCAAATAGCGCGCCGCCTGGTACGTGGTGGTGCTGCTGGTGGCATCCCGCAGGATGAAGAACAGCGTCTTCCCGGCCGGGTCCTCCACAACCGGTTCCAGTTGCAGCGTCTGGCCGTTGAGGGTGAACTCGGCCACGCCCGGCGTGGGCATATCCAGTGTGGTGCCCAGAATGGTGGGAATCTTTTCCACATGCGTCGGGGTGTAGGGAATCCAGCGCGCCGTTACCCGGTAGCTGGGGTCGGGCGGATACCAGTAGAGGCCGCGAAAACTCTGCCGGGCTGGCGACTCCGCATCCTTGATTTCAAGCACATAGCGGGTGCCGCGATTCAGCACTCTCAACGCGATGTCGTGCCATGCGATCACCGCGGGCTGTCCGTTTTCCGTGGGCAGCGGCCCCTCGCGCGCGGGTTTTCCACCGATGGTCAGATCGTGTGGAAAACCTGCGGAAGGCGCCAGCAGTTGGATCGTGGCTCCGCTTACGGTGAGCATGCCCAGGTGGTCCGGCGCGCCGGTTCGCAGGTGAATCCGGTTGTCTGTCGCGGAGCCGATGGTCGTGATGCCCGGCTTGAGCCACTCCATCGCCGTCAGTGACAGCCAGCCGTTCGGGGCATCCACCAGGTGTGCACGCTCCGCCCGCCAGGCCTGCAGTTCCTGCTGCCATGCGTCCTGTGCGCTGCCGGTGGTCTGTGCCTGCGCCGGCCCGGTAGCGGGTAGGCCAATGCAGAGATGCAATGCCAGAGCGTAAAAGAGCCGGTCGGGGGCGCGAAGCTTCATAAGACCAAATCCTTTTCCAGGTGACGGGCAACAGCGTACGGCATGTGCTGCTGTTATCAGCATCTTACCCGTCATGAGAGCTTTCGTCGCTCTCCCGCGGCGTCGGCAGGCGCGCGGGGCCGTGCGGCGTTTGCTGAACAATGGGAGTGGAAGAATGGTACGTCCGTTTCTGGCCGGCTCGCTGCTGGCGTTGAGCACAGCAGGATTTTTGGCCGCGCAGCCGCAGCCTTCCGCCACCGCGCCGGGCGGCGATGGTGCAATGCATCTGAACGTAGAGGTAACCAACGCCAGGGGAACACCCGTCGGCGGGCTGGCCCAGCGCAATTTCACCCTGCTGGACAACAAACGCCCGGTACCCATCCGTAACTGGACGGCGCAGGGTGCGGCCGCCGCAGGCGCGGCAGAGCCGGTGCAGGCGGTCCTGGTGATGGATACAGTCAACATGGAGTTTCGGCATGTTGCCTACGTCCGTCAGGAGGTGACCCGGTTCCTGCGCCGCAACAACGGCCATCTGGCTGTTCCGGTCTCCATCTATGCCGTTACGGATGAATCGGTGGATGTCATCAGCCAGCCCTCGCGCGATGGCAACATCGTAGCCGATCGTCTGGCGCACACCCACGGCATCCTGCGCGACATGAATCGCCGGGCGGGCGACTACGGGGCAGGGGAGCAGTTCCAGATCTCCCTGAATATGCTGGGCGTCATCCTCCAGAACGAGGTGCATCTTCCCGGGCGCAAGCTGCTCATCTGGCTGGGGCCGGGATGGCCGTGGCTGCCCGATGCTGACCTGGAGCAGCCGCTCTACAGTCTGCATGAGAAATACTTCCGCGCCGTGGAGGCCTACTCCCAGTTGATGCGCGAGGCGGATACCACGCTTTACAGCGTTTCCATCGGAGATCCCAACGCCATCACCTACCTCTATCAGAGCTATCTGAAGGGCTTGCGGTCGCCGGGCGAGGCGGATACCGGCAATCTTTCCCTCAAGGTGCTTACTGTGCAAAGCGGCGGCTTGGCGCTCGATCCCAACTATGACCTCGCGCGCAGCATCGCCCTCTGCGTCCAGGATGCCAGCGCCTACTACACCCTCTCGTTTACGCCGCCGGCTGGCAAGCCTGACGAGTACCACAGCCTGCAGATCCGGCTGGATCAACCGGGGCTCAAGGCGCGCACCACCACCGGGTATTACGCCAAGTCGCCGCCGGGTGCCGCGCGTTGACACCGGCCTGTGTAAAACCTAGAATTAAAGCGCAGCCGTGTATCTCTTCCGGCCGTCTAAGCGGTTGAAAAAAGAGCCGATAGCCAGGCCAGGCTCAAACGGCTGGCACTGCATCGGCCTCGGCCGGGGTGGGAAGGAACATTATGACCGATGTGCGCCTCAGTCCCCGTGAGCGCCTGGTGCTCACGGCCATCATCGAGCTATACATCTCAACCGGTGAGCCGGTTGCCTCGCAGGCCTTGGCCCGTACCTTTGCCAACCGTGAGGGCCTCAGCTCGGCCACCCTGCGCAACGTGATGGCTTCTCTGGGAGAGGCAGGCTTGCTGGAGCAGCCGCACACCTCGGCCGGCCGGGTTCCCACCGCCGCAGCCTTCCGTTACTACGTGGGGCAGCTCACCCACCCGGCGCTGCTGGCCGGCGCGCATCCCGCAACCCATCCTGCCGAGCCCCTCAGCGCGGCGCGGTTAGGGCAAATTGAAGAGAGCTTCAGCGGCGTGGCCAGCTCCCATGAGTATCTCGAGCGCACCTCGCATGTGCTGGCGCTGCTCTCGCGCGGGCTCGGCGTGGCCCTGGCCACCTCCACCACCGGGCAGATTCTCGAGCACATTCACTTTTCGCGTCTGACCACGGGCCGCGTGCTGGCCGTGCTGGTCACCCAGGCAGGCGCCGTGCAGGACCGCGTGCTGGCGCTCGACCAGGACCTGTCGCATACCGAGTTGGAGACCGCTGCGCGCTACCTCAACGAGAACTTCCGCGGCTGGCCCATCGAGCGCATTCGCGCCGAGGTCGCGCGCCGCGTGGATGTGGAGCGCGAGGCCTATCGCCAGATGCTCTCTTCCATTGAGCAGCTGTGCCGTAAGGGCGCGTTGAACGGCGCCGAGACCGGCCCTACCATCTTCATGGAAGGCATCTCCAACCTCATCGCCGCCGAGGCCGATCGCGAGCGCCTGCGCCAGATGCTTCTCGCGCTGGAGGCCAAACAGCGCCTTGTGGAACTGCTCAACGCCTACGTGGACGGGCGGCAGCAGGAAGTGCGCGTGGTCGTAGGGCTCGATGAGGCCTCCCCCGCCATGCAGGATATGGTGCTGATTGGTGCCCCGGCGCGCCTCGGCGGCGCCAGCCTGGGCACGGTCGCGGTCATCGCTCCGACGCGCATTCAATACCAGGAGATGATCCAGGCGGTCAGCTACATCGCCCGGCTCTCCGAACGCATTCTGGATATTCCAGCCAACTGAGACTCTGGCCGCTTCCGCCGCCACGGCCGTGCATCCACGGCGGCGCGCAGGATATTGCGCCAGCTATCATAAGAAGAGACATGTGGAATCGCAGGAGAAAGCCTGAAGGTATGCCAGAACAGGAAACAGAAATGCAGGGAACACAGCAGGCTCAGAACGCCTCGGCAACCCCGGCCGAGCAGGCCGTCATCGATGCGGCCACTGAGCTGCCCCCGCCGCCCGCCGGCGAGGAACTGCCAGCAGGTTCTGCCGAACCGGCCGCCGTGGACGCTGCCGCCAGTGAGTTGAGCCAGTTGAAGGCCGAGCGCGACCAGTTGCTGGATCGCCTGGCCCGTCTACAGGCCGAGTTTGACAATGCCCGCAAGCGCGCCGAGCGCGAGCGCATGGAGTTTCGTGACTACGCCACGGGCAACGTGGTGGAGCAGTTCCTCCCCGTGCTGGACAACTTCAGCCTGGCGCTGAACGCCACCGGCTCCGCCGAGCAGTTGCGCTCCGGCGTGGCCCTCATCGTCAAGCAGATGGAAGAGATTCTGCGCCAGATGCAGGTGGTGCCCGTCCCCACGGTAGGCGAGGCCTTTGATCCCCACGTGCACGAGGCCCTCGGTACCGTCGAACGCGAGGACCTGCCCGACCAGCACGTCGCCGAGGAGATTCGCCGCGGCTACAAGCTGCGCGAGCGGTTGCTGCGCCCGGCGCTCGTCCGCGTCGCCCACAACCCCAAACAGATCAGCGAGTGATTTCGCATCTTTCCGGATTGAGTGAGTTCTAATACAACAGTGAGCAAAGCTGATTACTACGAAGTGCTGGGCGTCGCGCGCGAAGCCAGCGATCAGGAACTGAAGAGCGCCTATCGTAAGCAGGCGCTCAAGTATCACCCTGACCGCAATCCCGGCGATCACACAGCCGAAGAAAAGTTCAAAGAGGCCAGCGAAGCCTACCAGGTGCTCAGCGACCCGGAGAAGCGCGCGGCCTACGATCGCTATGGCCACGCTGCTGTGGGTGGCGGTGGAACCGGCGGCTTTGCCGGAGGCCCGTTTGCCGGCGGTGTGGACCTCGGCGACATCTTCGGCGATCTCTTCGGCGAGATGTTCAACATGGGCGGCGGCAGCCCGCGCGGCTCGCGGCAGCAGCGCGGCGACGATCTGCGCTTTGACCTGACCATCGACTTTGAAGACGCCATCTTCGGTACGGAGACTGAGGTCAAGCTGCGCCGCCTCGAGCCCTGCGCCACCTGCAAAGGCAAGGGCAGCGCCTCCGGCCGCGGCCCCAGCATGTGCACCCAGTGCCAGGGGCGCGGACAGGTTCGTTACCAGCAGGGCTTCTTCTCCGTCGCCCGCACCTGCGGCGCCTGCGGCGGCACCGGCTCGGTCATCGGCGACCCCTGCACCACCTGCCGTGGTGAAACCCGCACCGCCAGTGAGCTCAAGCTGCACGTGAAGGTGCCGCCGGGCGTGGAAGAGGGCACCCGCATCCGCTATGCCGGCGAGGGGGATGCCGGCCGCGCTGGCGGACCGCGCGGCGATCTCTACGTGGTCCTGTCCATCCGCCCGCACGACTTCTTTGAGCGCCACGCCTACGACCTCTACTGCGTGGTGCCCATCAGCTTTCCCCAGGCCACCCTGGGCGACGAGTTCGAGATTCCCGGCATCGATGGGCCGGTCAATCTCAAGATCCCCGAGGGCACCCAGAGCGGACGCGAGATTCGCATCCGCGGCCGTGGTGTGCCCCACCTCAACGACAAGGGGCATGGCGACATGATCGTGAAGGTCATCGTGCAGATTCCCCGCAAGCTCAGCCGTGCCCAGCGCGAGCTGGTCAGCAAGCTGGCCGAGACCATGAACGTGGAGAACAAGCCCGCCTCGCCCAGCCTGCTGGAGAAGATGAAAGACCTGTTCAGCTAAGGCGTGAATGCCGCCTAAATCGCCAGCATGGCGATGGCCGCAATGGCCGCGCCGATCAGCAGGCTCATCCGGTCGGTCATCGCAAAGATGAGCGGATCTTCGTGGAGTGTGCCGCGCGAGGCGATCAGCCATACGCGGCACAGCCACAGCAGCATCAGCGGCAGAATCAGCCAGAGAAAATGCGGCTTGTGGTAGAGCATCATCACGTCGGGGCTGCTGATGTAGATGGAAAAAATAACCACAGCCGCAAACGCGCTGGCCGTGCCGAAGGTGCGTAGCTGGTCCAGATCGCCCACATGGTAGCCGCGGTCGTTCCTGGGCGCGGCATTGCCGGCCCGCAGGCGCTCCAGCTCCGCAAAGCGCTTGGCCATGGCCAGGGAGAAGAACAGGAAGGCCGCAAAGCCCGCCAGCCAGTGGGAGATGTGCGTCCCGGTAGCGGCGTTGCCCGCCAGCAGGCGCAGCGTATACAGGCCAGAGAGCACCAGCACATCCACCAGGGCGATGCGCTTCAGGTAGATGGAGTAGCCCAGCGTCGAAACCAGGTAGACCAGCAGCCAGCCAAAGAAGTCGCTGGGCAGCGTGCGTGCATTCAGCAGGGCAATCAGCAGTAGCAGCGCCGCCGCGGCAAAGCCCGTGGGCGCCCCCAGGTCGCCCGCGGCAAAGGGCCGTGTGCGCTTGCGCGGATGCCGCCGGTCCACCTCGATATCCAGCAGATCGTTGATCAGGTACGCCGACGAGGCCGCCAGGCTGAAGCAGATGAAGGCCAGCATGCCCGCCACCACCTGGGGCCGCGTCAGCGTGTGCGACAGCAGCAGCGGCACAAAGATCAGCAGGTTCTTCAGCCACTGGTGAATCCGCGCCCCGCGCACCAGCGCCTTCACGGGAGACTGCCGGTCGTCGAACCTCCGTGCGATTTGGATGCCCTGTCCGCGCAACTGGCGGCGCAGGCGCAGGCTGGGGTTGGCCACCATCGCCTCGGTTGCCTGGCGCAGCAGCGGCAGATCGGGCGTGTCGTTGCCCACGTAGTCGAACGCGCTGCTGCCGAGGAAGCTGCGCAGGCGCTGCAGCTTCTGCTCCCCGGTCAGATTCGTGGTGTCATCGCTGGCCAGCACCCCGGCAAAGATACCCAGATGCCCGGCCACCTTCCGGGCCAGCGCCTCATTGGAGCCGGTAGCCAGGTAAAGCGCGCGGCCCCGCTCATGTTCCTGCCGCAGAAAGTCCAGCAGCGGACGATTGTAGGGCAGGTGCTCCGCATCCAGCGTGACCGATCGCGCTACATACGCCTTCAGCGCTGCCCGGCCCCGCAGCAGGTGCAGCGGCGTCAGCAGAAAACGGCCCGGGTGCTCGCGCAGCAGCACCACCAGGGCGTCAGCCAGCGTGTCGCACTTCACCAGCGTGCCGTCCATGTCCACGAAGAGCGGGCGCATCATTGCGGCGGGGGCTTGCGTTGGAGTATCGATCTGGGCCAACCGCGCACCTCTTCGGGGATCAGGGACTGCCGGGCCAGCGCTGCGGCACTGTGCCTGACTCCACGGAACTTGTTCCGGCTGAGACTGTTGGCCGCCCGCGCGTGGAATGGGGAAAGTATACAGCCGGGTCAGAGCAAAGCAAAGAACGCAGAGGCGATGCAGCGCATCAGCAAGTGACCCATTACGCGGGACCGCCGTCCTGCCCCCAAACCGGACTACACTAGCGGGATGGCGATCCCCCGCCTCAATCTGCTCCGCCTGCGCCGCCGCTCGCTTGCGCGGGCGATTCTCCTGGCCCTGGCCCCGCTGGCGGTCAGCCTCCGCCTTGCCGGATTCCCTGATGTCGCCGCCCTCCATGCCACGCGCTGGCAGTGGCTGGCCGCGCCCTTCGTCTGCTGGGCCATGCTTGAGACCTTCCGCTGCCTCAACCCGCGGTGGAATCTCTACCACGCCGGCATCCTCATCCTGCTTTACTCCGAGCTGATGATCCTGGTCCTGGTGCTCTTCCTCGGTGTGTATCCCTGAGCAGCCCGGCACTTTCCTCTGCACAGCGGCTGCGTGTAGCATGGGGCCAATCGCGGCAGCCTCACCGGCCCGCCGCGACGCACCAGGATCGTCCCCGCAAAGGAGTGCAGCATGCTGAAAGGTTTCCGGGATTTTATCTTCCGTGGCAATGTCGTGGATCTGGCAGTGGCCGTCATTTTAGGTACGGCATTCAACGCGATCGTCGCCTCGCTGGTCGGCGATGTGCTCAATCCGCTCATTGCCGCCACCATCGGCAAGCCGGACTTCAGCCAGGTGATTCTGCACATCGGCAACGGCCAGATCAAGGTGGGCAGCTTCCTTAACGCCGTGGTGAGCTTCCTCATCGTGGCCAGCGTGGTCTACTTCATCATCGTGCTGCCCATGAACACCGTCTCCGCGCGCCTGCGTAAAAAGGCCGAGGAGGCTCCGGCGGCGCCCACCACCAAGCCATGCCCGGAGTGCCTGAGCGAGATTCCGCTGGCGGCGCGGCGCTGCGCGCACTGTGCGCAGCCTGTGGCTTAGATCACAGCCAGACCACGTGCAGCCCGGTTCTTCTTGTGGAGCAGTTGGGTAGATGCCTGTGCGCACACTTGTTCTTGTTTCCTTTTTGACTCTCGCTGCGGCTGCGGGCGCCGCCCAGTCTGCCCCGCAGCCGAAGGTCTTTGGCTACGCCCGTTTTGCCACCCAGGCGCGGATTGAAAAGAATTTCCTCGCCGTGCCCAGCGCGGCCCGTGCCGGCGAAGATCTGCGCATCCTCACCGCCGAGCCGCACATGGCGGCTACCCCGGAAGACTACAAAACCGCCGAGTTCGTCGCCCAGAAGTTCCGCGAAGCCGGCCTGGACACCCGCATCGTCCCCTATCGCGTGCTCCTCAACTGGCCGCAGCTGGTGCGCGTGGAGGCCTACGATGACGCCGGCCACGCGCTCATGACCGGGCCCAATCGCGAGCACGTCCCCGGCGACCCCTTCCAGGACAATCCCCGCATCGTGATGCCCTTCAACGGCTCATCCGCCTCGGGCGACATCACCGGCGAGGTGGTCTACGCCAACTACGGGCGCATCGAGGACTTCAACCGGCTCGCGGCCCTGCACATCGATCTCCGCGGCAAGATCGTCCTCTGCCGCTACGGCGTCAACTTCCGCGGCGTCAAGGTCTACCTCGCGGAGCAGCGCGGCGCCGCCGGCGTGCTCCTCTACTCTGACCCGCAGGACGATGGCTACGCCAAAGGCGATGCCTGGCCGCTGGGCCCCTGGCGGCCTGACACCGGCGTCCAGCGCGGCTCCGTCCAGTTTCTCTTCAAGTATCCCGGCGATCCCGAAACGCCCGGCGTCGCCTCCACCCTGAACCTCCCCGATTCCGCCCGCCTCAAAGACTCCACCGGACCCCAGGGAAACCAGCCGGACATTCCCGCCATTCCGCTCAGCTATCACGACGCCGCGCCGATCCTCGCCGCCTTGAAGGGCCCCGATGCTCCGCAGGAGTGGCAGGGGGCGCTGCCCTTCCGCTACCGCCTGGGACCCGGCGGCGTGCGCGTCCACATGCTCTCCCGCCAGGACTACCAGCGGCGCCTCATCTGGGATGTCATCGGCGCCGTCAGGGGAGCGCAGGAGCCGCAGCAGCAGGTCATCGTCGGCAATCATCGCGACGCCTGGGTCTTCGGCGCGGTGGATCCCTCCAGCGGCACGGCGGCCATGCTCGAGGCGGTGCGCGGCGTCGGCGCGCTCCTGCGTACCGGCTGGCATCCCCGGCGCACCCTGGTCTTTTGCAGTTGGGACGGCGAAGAAGAGGGGCTCATCGGCTCCACCGAGTGGGTGGAGCAGCGCATGCAGAGTCCATCCGGGGGGCTGGACCAGGCGGTGGCCTACTTCAACGTCGATGTCGGTGTCTCCGGCGCGGATTTCTCCGCGTCGGCGGTTCCCTCTCTCAAAGAGTTCGTGCGCGCCGTTACGCAGGATGTTCCCAGCCCCGTCGGCGGTTCGCTCTACGAGCAGTGGTTGCAGACGCAGGTGCGGACGCAGTCGTCGGCGCCCCCCGGTGGCGCGGATGTCGCAATCGGCGGCCTCGGTTCGGGGTCAGACTTCACGCCCTTCCTGCAACACGCCGGCGTGCCCTCCACAGACGTCAGTTCTACCGGCCCCTACGGCGTCTACCACTCCGCCTTCGACGACTTTGCCTGGTATCGCCAGAACGCGGACGCGCGCTTCCTCTATCTGCAGCAGATGGCGCGCGTCCTCGGCCTGGAGGCCTTGCGCATGGCCGATGCCGACGTGCTGCCTTACAACTACGTGGACTACGCGCGCGAGATCGCGGCGGCGCTCGAGGCCGCGCGCCGCAAGGCTGGCCAGCCACGGATGAGTGGGCTCAACTTTGCTCCGGCGCAGGCCGCCGCCGCGCAGCGCGTCTACCAGCGCCAGTGCGCTCCTTCCGGAAATCTGTCGCAGCTCAACCAGGCCCTGCGCCAGGCAGAGAGCGACTTCCTCAGCAGCGCCGGATTGCCCGGCCGTCCCTGGTACCGCCACCTCATCTTTGCCCCCGGCCAGTACACCGGCTACGCGGCCGTGATGTTGCCCGGCGTCAACGAGGCCATCGACGCCGGAAACACGCGGCTCGCGGAGCAGCAGCTCGTCGTGCTCACCCAGGCGCTCGACCGCGCCGCGCAGACGTTGAGCTCCGTGCAGTAAGACACCTCGCTTCACAGGCAGGGCCGCAATTCGCTTCGTCCCGTAAGGGCCTCCGCGCGGGCAGTTCCGTGTTTTGTCCGCCAACCCTCTGCGCGGTTTTGTAGGATGAACCAGAGAGATTGAACAACAGCACAGGAGCGGCCACATCCATGCGAGTGGGAATCATCGGCACCGGCGCGATTGCCGGCAAGCATGCCCAGGCTTACCGGAACATCGGCTATCAGATCACCGTCTGCACTAACCGCACCGCGGAGTCAGGCAAAAAGTTTGCCGCCGAGTACGGCGCTGAGTTCGTCGCCACGCCCCAGGAGCTGTGTGCGCACCCGCAGGTGGACATGGTGGATGTGTGCACCTTCCCCGCCTATCGCCTGGAAGCGGTGGAGCTCTGCGCCCGGCACAGGAAGCACGTGCTGGTGCAAAAGCCCATGGCCATCGATCTGGACACTGCTGCGCGCATGATGCAGGTCGCCCGCCAGGCCGGCATCCAGCTCGGCGTCGTCAGCCAGCACCGCTATGACGACTCCACACTCTTCCTCAAGCAGGCGCTGGCCGAGGGCCGTCTCGGCCGCATCCTCCAGGCCGATGCCTACGTCAAGTGGTATCGCTCCGCCGAGTACTACGCCCGGCCGGTCAAGGGCAGTTGGGATGTCGAGGGCGGCGGCGCGCTCATCAACCAGGCCATTCACCAGGTGGATCTGCTGCTCTATCTCATCGGTGCAGTCGATGAGGTCTTTGGCTACTGGCAACTCGGCGCGCTGCACAGGATTCCCTCGGAAGATTGCGTCAATGCGCTGCTGCGCTACGCCTCCGGAGCCACCGGCGTCATTCAGGCGGCCACGGCGCTGTGGCCGGGCTACTCCGAGCGCATCGAGATTCACGGCACCCGGGGCTCTGCCATTGTCACCGGAGACAAGCTCACCACCTGGGATGTGCAGGGAGACTCCGGCGAAGCGCCGCCGCTGGCCACAGAGTCCAAATCCGGAGCCTCGGAGCCCATGGCCATTGCCCTGGCGCCGTTTGAGCGGCAGTTGCGCAACTTCGGCGAGTCCTGCCTGGCGGGCAAAGAGCCGGAGTGTGCCGGCCTCGACGGCTATCGCGCCCTGCAACTGGTGCGCGGCGTCTACACCTCCTGCCGTGAGGGACGCCCGGTGAAGCTGGAGACCCCGGCGCTCTGAGGCCGGGTTACTGTCTTACGATGCGGCGGCAACCCGGCGCACAGACTCACGCTCGATAAGCGGCGCATCCAGATAGATGCGCTGTGCCTTCGCTCCATCCTGCACAATGCGCACCAGCTGCTCCGCTGCGCGTTTGCCCATCTCAAAGGGCTGGATGGCCAGTGTCGTGAGTTGCGGCTGCAGGGCGGTGCCGATGGGCAGATTGCCGCGGCCCAGCACGCTTACGTCATCAGGAATGCGCAGGTGTAGCTCCTCCAGCGCGCGGTACACATCCGGCACCAGTTGATCGTCGGAGCAGTAGATAGCCGTAGGCGGATGCGGCGCGCTGAACCACTTCACCACCTGATCGTGGATTAGCTTCGGATCATACTCGCTGCACAGGTGAAAGCGGGAAGAGAACTTGTGGCCTGCCTCGGTCAGCCCGTCCTTGAACCCTTGAAGAATCTGCTGGGTCATCGGGCTTCTGGAGGTGCCGCTGATAAGAGCGATGCGTGCATGCCCCAGCCCGGCCAGATACTCGGCGCCCCGGCGGCCCAGCGCAAAGTCATCCACGCCCACGTAGCTGATCGTGTCATCCCCCGCATAGCAGTTGGTCATCACAAACGGGATATGCGCCTTGTTCAGGTCGTCGATGCTGTCCTTCATGTCCTGCAGCGAGCACATGCGGGTGTTCAGGAAGATCACGCCATCCACAAAGCGGCTCTGCGTCAGCTCGCCCTTGGTGATTCTGCCGCTCTTGGCGCTGTGCGAGTAGATCATCAGGTGAAACCCGCGGTCCATCACGTAGGTCTGGATTCCCGCCAGTACCTCCGCAATGAAGTTGTTGAAGAAGATGGTGTCGCGCATCGGCACCACCAGCCCGAGAATGTTGGTGGACCCGCGGCTCAGCGCCCGTGCCAGTCCGCTGGGCGAGTAGCCCAGCCGCTTGGCAATCTCCAGAATGGACTTACGCTTTTGTGCCCCAACCCGTGGCGTCTCCGGATCGTTCATCACCAGCGAAACCGCGGCGATGGAGACGTTGGCTGCTTTGGCTACATCGTAGATCGTTGCCATGTCGGCGTCCTCATGGACAGAGGTGGCGGCCCTGCCGTAAATATCGTTTCAATTGTAGAGGATAAGCGATGCCCTGGTTACTTCCCCAGGCTCACTGGCGCTGCGACGAGGCCCGCACCACCAGTGTCGGCGTCAGAATCGCCGTCTGGGGCTTGTTCGACGTCGGTTGAGCAATGAGGCTGGCGATCATCTCCGCAGCGCGGCTGCCAATCTCCACCGCGCCCTGATCGACACTGGACAGGGGCACGCCCAGCTTGTTGCAGTAGTGGTAGTTGCCGCAGCCGATAATGGCCAGCTCCTGGGGGATGCGCACACCCGTCTCAAGCGCCCGCATCATCGCGCCCACCGCCAGCAGGTCATTGAAGCAGAAGATCCCGTCGGGCCGCTGCGCCTGGGCCATCAGCCGATCCAGAGCCTCGGCGCCCAGGGCCTCGCCTGCCGCATCGGCGCTCTCCCGGGTTTCCAGAATGTACGAATCCGGCGTCTCCAGCCCATGCCGCTTGAGAGCGGCAAGAAATCCCTCGGCGCGGCGGTTGCCCACGTTGTTGTGCGGGCCGCGAATATGCGCAAGCCGCCGGCATCCCTGGGCAATCAGGTGCTCCGCCGCCAGTTCGCCTGCCTTGTAGTCGTCGATGCCCACAAAGTTGCTGGAGAATCCCGGAAAGTTCCGGTCCAGCAGGATGAGGTGCCCGCCCGTGCGCACCTGGCGCAGTCCGGCGGCATCCTTCTGGCACGAGGCCACCACCAGGCAATCCAGACGGTGTTGCAGCATGTGCTCAATCTCGTTCTGCTCCAGCGCGGGATCGCTGTCCGACGAGGCTACGATGAGAAAGTAGCCCTTCTGCCGCAGCGCCGCGGAGAGCGCCTTCGCGATCTCCGAAAAAAACGGGTGAATCAGATCCGGCACCACCAGCCCGATCAGCGAACTGCGCCCGGTCACCAGGCTGCGCGCGGTCAGGTTGGGGCGATAGTTCAGCTCTTTCACCCGGCGCAGAATCTTGTCCTTGGTCTTCTGGCCGATATCCGGGTGGTCGCGCAGCGCCTTGGAAACAGTGACCGCCGAAACCCCAAGTTCCTTCGCAATGTCTTTGAGCCGAACCGGCATACGCTCTGCGCACCCTCTGCAATTGTGAGCTGGTACGCTCCAGTGTATACCGCAAGCGAGTCAGCAAGTTCGCGGGCGGGATCGAGAGTTGCGTACGCTTGCCCTTTAAACCGATTCGGTCCCCACCTCGGCCGTCTGCTTCCGTGCCCAGGCCATCACGTTGGCCGGTGCCCGCTGCATCCGCAGTTCGTTGGCCATGAACTGCATGTACGGATCAATGTGGTGGAAAAAGTGCTTGTAGCCCGCGCACAGGTAGTTCAGCCCCGGCTCGCCGGTAGAGGTCTTCAGGAACCGGTGCTTGGGGCACTCCCCGTTGCAGGCAAAGCGCACATCGCACTGGATGCACTCCTGCGGCAGGCTGGTCTCCTTCGCCTTGCCAAACCGCACCTGCTGGGGCAGGTTGGCCAGCGTGGCCAGCGGCTGCTGCAGAATGTTGCCCAGCTTGTTGTCCGGGTACACAAAGTGGTCGCAGGAGTAGAGGTCGCCGTTGTGCTCCATCGCCAGGGCCGCGCCGCACTGCTTCTTGAAGACGCACAGGCTCTGCTCCATGCCCAGCCACGACTCCAGCGCCACGTCAAACAGATTCACGAAGATCTTGGCCACATCGTTCCGCACCCACTCGTCAAAGATGGTCTGCAGAAAGATGCCAAACTGCAGCGGCTCCACTGACCATTCGGAGACCACGGTGTCCTTGCGCGCATAGGGCTTCAGCAGCCGCAGACCGCTCTGGTCCGGCTCCGGCGCAATCTCCTCCACAATAGGGATGAATTGCAGATACTGGCTCCCGATCTCCTTCAGGAAGCGGTATACCTCCAGCGGATGCTCGGAGTTCTTGCGGTTTACCACCGTTAGCGTGTTGAACTCCACCCCGTGCCGCTTCAGCACCTCCAGCCCGCGCAGCACCTTGTGCAAAGACGGCTGGCCGCCCTTGTCTACGCGATACGCATCGTGCAGCTCCGGCGGCCCGTCCACTGACACGCCTACCAGAAAGCTGTTCTTGGCCAGAAACTCGCCCCACTTGTCGTCCAGCAGCGTGGCGTTGGTCTGCAGTGAGTTGGAGATGCGCTTCCCCCCGCAGTGCTTGGCCTGTAGCTGCATCACCCGCTCAAAGAACGGCACACCCAGCAGCGTGGGCTCGCCCCCCTGCCAGGCAAACGTAACCACCGGCGAAGCCTGCGAGCGGATGTACTGCCGGATATAGGACTCCAGCAGGTCTTCCTTCATCTTGAAGCTGGACTCGTCGCCATACAGTTGTTCTTTCTCCAGATAAAAGCAGTAGGTGCAGTCCAGGTTGCAGATCGGCCCAATGGGCTTGGTCATGATGTGGAAGTTGTCCATATGCGGGGAAGCCCTTTCCCGGACATTCTACGCTGCGCGGGGCGCCGCTGGCTCGCCGGGCGTTCAATGAACCGGCCCCGCCCTTTCCCGCCGCGGGCACAGTCAAGTACACTTCTGCGCACATGCGAACTCCTGTCCCCACCCGTAGGCTGTCTTTTTCCCGCTTCATCCAGCGCACCGCCGCGGTTCTCTCGCTGCTTGCCTTTGCCCTGGCCTGCATGGCTCCGTTGCGCCTCCATGCGCAGGCCAGCCAGCATGGCTCGCTCCGCATTTACACCATCGATGTGGAAGGCGGCCAGGCCACGCTGCTGGTCGCTCCCTCCGGTGCGTCGCTGCTGGTCGATACTGGCTGGCCCGATCACCAGGGCCGCGACGCACAGCGCATCCAGGCCGCCATGCGCGATGCCGGCATCACCCGGATTGACCACCTGCTCATCACCCACTACCACACCGATCACGTCGGCGGCGTCCCCGAACTGGTCAAGCGCGTCTCCGTGGGCGAGTTCCTCGATCACGGCCCCAACCGCGAGGACTCCGCCGCCACCCGCCAGGGCTACGCAGCCTATCTCCAGGCCATCGCCGGCAAGCCGCATCGCGTGGTGCGCCCCGGGGACGCCATTCGCATCCCCGGCCTCAGCGTCGTGGTGCTCGCCGCTGACGGCCAGCACATCGCCGCCATTCCCGGCATCAAGCCCATGCCCAATCCCTACTGCGCCTCCGAGCGCAAATGGCCCGAAGACCCCAGCGAGAATGCGCGCTCCTCCGGCATCCTCGTCACCTACGGCAAGTTCCGCTTCCTCGATCTGGGTGACCTGACCGGCGCCAAAGAAGTCGCGTTGGTGTGCCCCAACAACCCCATTCCGCCCATCGATCTCTACCTGGTCGACCATCACGGCATGGACCTCTCCAACTCGCGTGCCCTGGTCGATGCCATCCATCCGCTGGTGGCCATCATGGACAACGGAGCGCACAAGGCCGGCAAGCCCGCCGCCTGGCAAACCGTGCATCAGAGCCCGGGCCTCGAAGCACTCTACATGCTCCACACCGCTGAGGACTCCGACGCCGCGCACAACAGTCCCGAAGCCTACATCGCGAACCCCAAAGGCAGCGCGACCGACGGGGCTTACTTCAAGGTCGTCGCTCAGTCCAGCGGCAGCTTCTCCGTCACCAACACCCGCACCGGCGTCACCCGCGACTACCAGCGCAAATAAACCGCCTGCGCACCAGGAGGAATGCAGATGTCTCTATCCCGCCGCGAAGTTCTTTCCAGCCTGGCCGCCGCCGGAGCGCTCAGTACAGTCCCCCGTGCGCTGCACGCCGCCGCGCCGCAGCACCCCTATCCCATCGTCCATGCCGGCTGCTCGGCCATCACCTGGAGCGACAACGCCGCCCAGGCCATCGCCGACATCGCCGCGGCAGGCTTCACCGGCATTCAGTTGCGCGCGCCCACCCTCGACCAGTATCCCGACCCGCATGCCCTGCGCGATCTGCTCGCCCGGCACAAGCTCACCTTCACCGCCCTCTCCAGCGGCCTCACCCCGCTCGACCCGGCAAAGCGCAAAGACACCATCGACGAGCACGTCAGGCACGCCGCCTACATGCAGAAGGCCGGCGGCATGTATCTGCAACTCATCAGCGCCTGGGCCAAACCCGGCCAGACCTTCACCGCGGCCGACTACAAGCTCCAGGGGCAGATCTTCACTGAGATCGGCAAGCGCATCGCCGACTACGGCATCAAGCTCGGCTTCCACAACCACATGAACTCCATCGGTCAGCCGCCTGAGGCGGTGGATGCCATCCTCGAAGCCTCCGACCCGAAGTACGTCTACCTCGAGCTCGACACCGCGCACTACCTGCAGGGCGGCGGCGATCCCGTCGAGGCCATCCGCAAATACCACAGCCGGATTCTCTTCATGCACTTCAAAGACGTAAAGAACGCGCCCACCAAAAGCGGCTACGAGTTTGTGGAACTGGGCCAGGGAAGGCTCGACTTTCCCGCCATCATCGCCGCGCTGGGCCGTATTCGCTTCAACGGCTGGGGCATCGTGGAGCTGGACCGGGTTCCTGCCGGCGATCCGCGCACGCCGCAACAGGCCAACGCCTTCAGCCTGCACTATCTGCGTCACACCCTGGGCGTGCGCGGATAAGCCGCCGGCCCAGGCATTCATTCGGAATCACAATCTGTAGTTCAGAGGGGGGAATCAGCATCATGAATCGCCGTAGTTTTCTTGGTAACGCTAGCAAAGGCGCGCTCGCGCTTGCCGCCATGCCTTCCATGCGCGCCCTCGGGGCCAATGACCGCATCCGCATCGGCCTCATCGGCGCGGGCGACCGCGGTATGCAGGACCTGCACGACGCTCTCCAGCAACCCAACATCGAGTGTGTCGCCGTCGCCGACACCTACTCCCGCCGCCGCGACCTCGCCAAGTCCCGCGTGCCCGGCATCGACACCTACGACGATCCCATGCGCCTGCTCGAGCGCAAGGACATCGACGCCGTCATCAACGCCACGCCCATGCACCTCCACGCCAAGTACTTCATCGCTGCGCTGGATGCGGGCAAAGACCTCTACAGCGAAAAAACCATGACCTGGAACATCCCCCAGGCCGTCGCCTGCCTCAAGGCCGCCAAGGCCTCCAAACAGGTCATCCAGATCGGCGTGCAACACCAGAGCTCCGGCGGCCTCAAAGACGCCAAAGCGTGGATCGACAAGGGCTACCTCGGCAAGATCACCATGGTCGAGTCCTGGATCTCCCGCAACACCCCCCGCGGCCACGGCCAGTGGGTCCGCCCCATCCCCGACGACTGCAACCTCGACCACGTCAACTGGAAGCTCTTCCTCGACGGCCGCGACGAGCCCAAATTCGACGCCAACAAATACATCAACTGGCGCCTCTTCTGGGAGTTCTCCGGCGGCAACATCACCGAAAACATGGTGCACCAGAACGCCTGGATCACCTCCGCCCTCGGCCTCGAACTGCCCATCGCCTCCACCATGGTCGGCGGCGTCTACTCTGAGAAGGACGGCCGCCAGGTGCCCGACACCTTCAACGTCACCCTCGAATACCCCGAGATGATCGTGGTCTGGCAGTCCACCTTCTCCAACTCCCACTTCCGCCTCGGCCAGCACATCCTCGGCTCCAGCGGCTCCATCGAGAACATCAACTTCGGTCCTTCCACCTTCTATCCCGAAGCGGTCAACGACCCCGGCGTTCCTGAGACGCACGGCGCCAGTCAGGGCGACAACCACATGGCCAACTGGTTCGCCTGTATCCGCAGCCGCAGCCAGGCCACCAACGCTCCGGTGGAAACCGGCTACCGCACCGCCATCGCCGGCCACATGTCCAACCTTGCCTACCGCCGCAAACAGCGCGTCACGCTGGAAGAAGCCATGGCCGCCCCCGGCTCCGATTGGCTCTAACATCGCATGCGGAACGGCAGCATCCCCGGTCCCTGCGTCCCAGGGACCGGGAGCGCCGCCGGAAGCATAAATCCACTGCGCGCTCCCCTCCCATGCCCCTGTCATCCTGAGGCAAAGCCGAAGGATCCGCGGTTGCTTTTTCCGTTCTGTTGACAATGAGCTGAAGGACCGGCCCACCCACCGGGAGAGATAAGTGCGCTCTCCCACAAACGCGGGAGAGAAAAGCGAGTTCCACCACAAACAATGGCTGCCCCACGTGCCTCGCTTTTCGGCACATGGGAAACCACAGCCCGCGGCACGCCATCTTCAAATACGCCTACGCTGCAAATAGCATTTGGCGTGCACGATAGTTGTGCAGCTATCGTCTGGGTTTCTTCAGCCGCCGCACGCCAAACGCGTCGAGCTTGGGGTCCGTGCTGAGAACGGGCAGGTTGTTCTGGATCGCCTGTGCCGCAATCATGCGATCGAACGGGTCCGCATGCGGATCGTCGAAGCGCGCGGCGCGCATCATCGACTCCGCTTCCAGCGGTAGCAGGGTATAGCCAAGGCGGCTCTCGATATTGGCAATCAGGTCGCTCTCGAATGCAACGGCCTCGGGCAGCTTGCCCAGCCTCACCTTCAAGCTGATCTCGTACACCGACGCGGCGGATACCAGAATCTCGTTGTCGAGGTTGGCGATCAGTCTCCTGGCCCACGGCTCCATCCGTTTCGAGTTGATCGCCGCCCAAAGCACGTAGTGCGTGTCGATCAGAACTCTCACGCGCCGTCTCCGCTCCATGCCTTCTGTTCGGCCTCGGGCAGTTCGTCGAAATCCGCGGGAAGATCGAAGCCGGGATGATGAAACAGGTCAAACACCCGTTCCTTCGCCGGTTTCAGAGCCACAATCATGGCCACTGGCGTCTTCTTCCGCCCCGTGGTCAAAATCACCTTCTCTCCCTGCTGCGCCCGCTTCACCAGCTCGGAAAGCTGGGTCTTGGCCTGGAACATCGTTGCCTCAGTCATCTCACCCTCCAACCTGCCAGGTAAATCTTAGCTAATGTGAAACGCCACGGCAACGCCCGGGGCTGGCAGCCATGGCTTCGAGCGATGCCCGTTCCTCCACTCCAACCCGCCGTCAACCACCCCTGTCCCCAACTCGCCCCCGCACAGCAACTTACCTTTGCAGATCATTTCCCCCGCCCGGCGCACACTGACATTGGAGAGCGATGCAACCCACTGCCCCATCGGCATCCTCCGATCTCGAT
>DAIDGZ010000149.1 GCA_027452125.1 Acidobacteriaceae bacterium
CGCGTGGCGCCCAGCGCGATTCGTAGGCCAATCTCCTGCGTTCTCTGGCTGGTCAAATAGGCCATGATCCCGTAAATCCCCACGGCTGCCACGGCCAGCCCCATCAGCGCAAAGAATCCCAGCAGCGCCGTCTCGAACCGCGGCCTGTCGGCCAGCTTGTTCACCGTCTCCGTCAGCGGCTCCGTCTCCACCGGGACCGTGGCATCCAGATGGTGCACCGCTGCTTGCACCCATCCCGCTACCGTCCCCTCCGGCAGCGCCGAGCGAATCACCAGCAAGGCGTGCCTACTCGTCCAGTCCTCGGCCACGTTCCTCTGCAGGAAGTAAATCTCCGGTTGCTCGTCGCTCGTCAGCCCATTGTTCGTCGCATCATCCGCCACGCCCGCCACCGTCATCCACACATTGGCGCGCATCCCCGTGGGATTAATCCGCCTGCCGATCGGGTCCCCGCCCGGGAACAGCTCGGCCGCAGCCAGTCGGCTCAGCACCACCAGCGGCACGTCGCCCGTGCGGTCCTTGTCCGTAAAGCCCCGCCCGCGAATCACGGGTATGTCCAGCGCGCGAAAGTACTCCGGAGTCACACGCCGCGTCACGAACATCCCGGGCTCGCCCGGCGCGGGCCGCGGCCGGCCTTCTACGGAAACATCAGAGAAACGTGTGTCGCCGTGCCACCCCCCGGGCGGCACGCTATCGCTGAAAGCCACGGCCGTAATTCCCGGCAGGCGCCGTACCGCCCGTTCCACCTGGAGATGAAACTGCATCCACTTTGCGTTGGTGTTGTAGCGGAACTCCGGCAGCGCCAGCCGCGCGGTCGTTACTGCATCCGCGCTGAACCCCAGTCTTTGCGCCTCAATTCGCTCAAAACTCCGCAGCAGCAGCGCCGCTCCCGCCAGCAGCACCACGCTCGCCGCAATCTGCCCCATCACCAGCACGCGCCTTAGCCGCACATGGCGGCGCGTGAGCGCGGCGCGCGCATTCACCATGAGCCCATCCTGCCGGTGCAGCGCTGTTGCCAGTCCGAACGCCACGCCGCAGATCGGCGCCAGCGCCACCGTCGCCGCCGCGATGCCTCCATCCAGATGCGCCTCGCCCAGGAATGGAACTCCCGCCGGAGCCAGCGCCACAAACAGTCGCAGCAATCCCTCGGCCAGCGCCAGTCCCGCCGCCGCTCCGGCCAGAGCCAGCAACAGCGCCTCTGTCAGTCCTTGCCGCGCGAGTCGCCAGCGACTTGCTCCCAGCGCTGCGCGCACCGCCATCTCGCGCTCCCGCGCCACACCTCGTGCTACCATCAGCCCGGCCACGTTCGCGAACGCTATCAGCAGCACCGCCGCCACCGCGCCCAGCAGAATCCACGCCACTTGCCCCGCATCGCCCACCTCCCGCGCTCTCAGCGGCCTCACGCTCAGCCGAACTTCGTTCCGCATCACCGGCGGAATCCACGGCATCTCTGCCCGGAAGATTGGCTGCATCTCCGCTTCCGCATCGGCAGCGCTTACTCCCGGCTTAAGCCGGGCAAACGTCCGCATCGCTTCGCCAAATCCGCCATTCACGATGTTCTGCACTGCAGGGTCAAGCGCCAGCGGCTGCACCACGTCCGCAGGTTGCAGCGTCGGGAACTGGAAGCCCTGCGGCAACACGCCCACCACCCGCACCAGCTTTCCATCGATGTTGATACTCCGCCCGATGATCTCTCGGTCTCCGCCGTAGTGACCCTTCCACAGCCCATACGAGATCATCACCACCGGCGGCCCATGCGGCGCATCTTCTTGGGGCGAAAAATTCCGCCCCAGCACGGGCGAAATCCCCAGCATCGGCAGCATCCCTGCCTGGAACCTGATGCATTGCAATTCAGCCGGATCGTTCTCCACCAGGTCGCACGGATGCGGCATGGTACCTTGGCTTGCCAGTGCTGCAAAAGGCCTCTGATTCGGCAGCCAGTCCTCATAAAACCTTCCCGTAAGAAACTCCTCGCGCTCCAGCGAATGCGTAAACCCGACTGACACAAGCTGCCCCGGGTTCGCGTAAGGCAATGGTCGGAACAGGATCGGATCCACCACGCTGAATACCGCAGTGGTGGCTCCGATTCCCAACGCAAGCGTCAGCGCAGCGCTGATCGCAAATGCCTTCGACCGCCGGAATCCTCGCAGCGCGTACCGCACATCCCCACGCAACTCATCCACCCACCGCGTCCCCCACGCCGCACGCGCATTCTCCCGCACCGCCGCTGCACTCCCCATCTGCGCCCGCGCCCGCCGCAAAGCCTCTTCAGGGCTCACGCCCCGCCGTACAAACTCCTCCGCCTGCGCCTCGATGTGGAACTCCAGTTCCTCACTCACCTGCCGGTCCAGCTCCCCGGCGCGAAACATCGCCCGCCACCACGTCCGCACTCGGCTCCCCACGCTCATCCCTCAACCCCTCTTCTGACCCGCCGTGGCAACAAACTTGGGTGCCCCAGGTGCCTGGCATTTGGGCACCTGGGAGAGCACAGGCCTAAGCTTCCTTAGCCTCAAGGTTCAGAATCGCCGCCACCACATTCGCGAACTCCCGCCACTTCCGCGTCTCCGTCTCCAGCCGCTTCCGGCCCGCATCCGTCAGCCGGTAGTAGCGCGCCCGGCGATTGTTCTCGCTCTGCCCCCACTCCCCCGCGATCCACCCCTCGTGCTCCAGCCGATACAACGCCGGATACAGCGACCCCTGCTGAATCTCCAGCCGGTCCCCCGAAATCTGCTGAATCCGCAGCAGCACTCCATACCCATGCAGCGGCCCCAGCGACACCGCCTTCAGCACCAGCATGTCCAGCGTCCCCTGCAGCAGATCCACTTCCTGCGTCTTCTTCGCCAAAACAGCACCTCTCCTAGATAGACTAGGAATCTATCCCCGCCTCTCCTAGATTGTCAAGGAGAGAATTTGCCACCCCGAGCCTTAAGGTCCCCAGTCCCTGCTCCCGGTCCCCGGCTGTCTGTTCTCTGTTCTCTGAAAATACTCGTTGCAACGAATATCTCCCTCGCGAATCTATTAAGCGTAGGCTCAAATTCAGTCCCCGCCTGCATCGGAGGTCACCATGTCCCTGCGTCCCGTCAAAGAAATCCTCTCCACCAAAGCCACCCTCGAGGGCGCCGGCGTCAAGCTGCAGCGCGCCTTCGGCTTCGGCAAAACAAAGGAGTTCGATCCCTTCCTGCTCCTCGACGACTTCCGCAATGAGAACCCGGCCGACTACCTCGCCGGCTTCCCCTGGCACCCCCACCGCGGCATCGAAACCATCACCTACGTCCTCGCCGGCGAGGTGCAGCACGGCGACAGCCTCGGCAACAAGGGCCGCATGACCGCCGGCGACGTCCAGTGGATGACCGCCGGCAGCGGCATCCTCCACCAGGAGATGCCCAAGGGCGACGCCGCCGGCCGCATGCACGGCTTCCAGCTCTGGGCCAACCTGCCCTCCAGCCTCAAAATGACCGCGCCGCGCTATCAGGACATCCCCTCCGCCGCCATCCCCGAGGTCACCGAGGACGACGGCACCCGCGCCCGCATCATCTGCGGCGAGTTCTGGGGCCAGCGCGGACCCGTCGAAGGCGTAGCCGCCGATCCCAGCTACGTCGACATCTCCGTGCCGCCCAACCGCAAGCGGCGCATCAAGGTCGACGTCACCCGCAACGCCTTCGCCTACGTCTTCGCCGGCGCCGGCACCTTCCGCGACGCCAGCCAGCCCCAGGCCGTCCTCACCGAGTCAGGCGCAGACCCAAATGCAGCGCCAACTTACGACGCGAAAAACCACTCGCTTGTCCTCTTTGATCGCGGCGATGAAATCGTCGTCCAGGCCGGCCCCGAGGGCATCCGCTTCCTGCTCGTCAGCGGCAAGCCCCTCGAAGAGCCCGTCGCCTGGTACGGCCCCATCGTGATGAACACCCAGGCCGAGCTGCAGACCGCCATGCGCGAACTGCAATCCGGCAAGTTCATCAAGCACGGATGAGAAGAGACAGGGAGTAGGGAATAGGGAATAGAGGATTGGACGTCAGGCTTCTGGCGGCCCAATCAAGGTACATGCAGATGACCATGCAGCAACGGCGCACCATCGTGCGCCGTTCGCTTTCTACTCCCTGATCCCTGTTCCCTACTCCCTGATTTCCGTCAGTCTAGCTGCCCGAAATCTGCACCAGCCCGCCCGGGCTCACCGTCTTGTCCTGCGGCGCGCGCCAGTGGTCGATGTAGCTGATTCGGTGCACGCACCCAATCGTGCATCCCGGCGAGCAGCTCTTCGCCGTCACAAACTCCCGCTTCACATCCCGCTTGCCATACTCCGCCAGCGGAACCCCCGGATACCCGCGCTGCTGGCTGCAGTAGTGCACCAGCCCGTCCTCGCAGATATACAGGTAACGCGACCCCGCACGGCACCGCCACTGGTTCGGACGACCCTGCACAATCGCTTCCTGAAACTGGTCAAACCGCGCGTAGTTCGTCTTCCTCCGCCGCGTCATCGCAAAGTAGACTTC
>DAIDGZ010000150.1 GCA_027452125.1 Acidobacteriaceae bacterium
AAGGAGATCCATGTCCACTGATTACCGTAATTTTCTTGCTCTGTCGTATGACGAGCTTGAAGAGCTGAATCTTGCTGCCAAGGCAGACCGCCTGAACCGGGTTCCGGCCGACGAGATCCGCGAGAAGCGGCTGAAGTACCTGGCCGACGAGAAGCGCATCAAGGCCGTGACCGTTCTGTTTACCGACCTGGAAGGGCGTCTTCACCTGCTGGACTATGACAAGAAGTTCCTGCTGGGCGCACACGAGAACCTGACCTTCGACGGCTCGTCGATCCGCGGCTTTACGGCGCAGAAGGAGAGCGATCTGCGCCTGGGCATCGACTGGAGCGCCTTCTACTGGGTACCGGCCGACGTGTTCGGCAACGGTAAGGTGCTGGTGTTCGGCAACGTGATTGACAAGGACGGGACAGCGTACTCGGGCGACCTGCGCGGGGTGCTGAAGGGCTACTCCGACAAGCTGTTCAAGGAGAAGGGCCTGACGCTGAACGCGGCCAACGAGATTGAAGGCTTCCTGTTTGCCGGCCGCGATGCGGAGCGCAAGTTCCACGAGACGGGCAAGTTCGAGTTCATCAATACGGGCGGCTACTATCATGTTCTGCCGCTGGACCCGCTGCGCCAGTTCATTGACACGGCCGCGGAAGTGCAGCGTGCCATGGGCTTCCAGAACGAGAAGGACCACCCGGAGGTGGCGCCCAGCCAGTTTGAGATCAACTACGGCTACGGCGAAGTGGTGGCGGCGGCCGATCAGATTCAGCTGTACAAGCTGCTGACCCGTCAGATTGCCAACAACATGGGCTATACGGCTAGCTTCCTGCCCAAGCCAGTGGTGGGCGTCAACGGCAGCGGCATGCACACCAACGTGTCGATCTCCAAGGACAAGACGAACCTGTTCTGGGACGAGAAGGGCCAGGAGAAGCTGTCGGGCTTTGGCTGGGAGTTTGTGGATCGCATCCTGAGCAGCGCGCTGGACATCTGCCTGATTCTGAACTCGAGCGTGAACGCGTACCGCCGCCTGGATCCGCACTTTGAGGCGCCGAACCAGATCAAGGCATCGGCTACGGATCGCGGCTCGATGGTGCGCATTCCGATCGGCAACTCGCGCTCGATGCGCGTGGAAGTGCGCTCGGTGGGCCCGGATGCGAATCCGTATCTGGCGCTGTACTCGATCTTCAAGACGGGTCTCGACGGACAGACGGCAACGATCAACAACCTGCGCCAGGCGGAGCGGTATCTGCCGGATCACATCCAGCAGGCGATTGACGACTTCAAGGGGTCGAAGTGGGTTGCGGAGATGCTGGGGGCCGACGTGCAGGGGCGCTTTGCGGACCTGAAGCAGGCATCGGCCAACCGTTGCGCCCGTGAACTGGGCACCTTCGTCAAGGCTCCAGAAGTGCAGTTCCACCACGAGGTCTACAACCAGTCGCTGTGGAACCTGTTCTAAACCACAACGAGACAATGCAACGCAGATCGGCGCAGCCCCAGGGCTGCGCCGATCTGCTTTTCAGGGGCTGACTTAAGGAATAGCTGCGCCCGACGCACACAACCTCTTTCTTCACGCATCCCTTATTCCCCGAGTGATACAACCGGAGGAACAGGGTGGGGTGGTGTTTGCTTCTGACGCGTGCAGTCTTTGCCTGGCTGGCGCCCGGTCTGCCACATGCGCCCTGAATCCGCGCAGAAGGGCGGCAAGACGAGCCGATGAGCGCAGGCCACTCAATTGCACTGGAGACGCTTTTCGGTGACTATCCTCTGGACCGCGCCTTTGATGAGATGCGCGAGCCTTCGGGAACGCTGCGGCCGCACTATCGCGCGCTGGCCGAGCGGCTGGCCAGCCTGCCCGCCGATGAGTTGCAGCGCCGCAAGCAGTCCGCTGATCTCTCCTTCCTGACGCAGGGCATCACCTTCACCGTGTATGGGCGCGAAGAGGGCACGGAGCGCATCTTTCCCTATGACCTGCTGCCGCGTCTGGTGACGGCGGCGGAGTGGGACCGCATTGAGCGCGGGCTGACGCAGCGCATTACCGCACTGAACCTGTTTCTGCGCGACATTTACTCCGACGGTAAGATTCTCAACGACCGTATAATTCCGCGCGAACTGGTGTATAGCTGCAAGCATTATCGGCGCCAGATGCGCGGGCTGCACGTGCCGCGCAATGTCTACATTGCCGTGGTTGGCTCCGATCTGCTGCGTCTGAACTCGGGCGAGTTTGTGGTGCTGGAGGATAATTTGCGTGTGCCCTCCGGCGTGAGCTACATGCTGACCAATCGCCGGGTGATGAAGCGGACTTTCCCGGAGCTCTTCCAGAGTTATGGAGTGCGGCCGATCGACCACTATCCGCAACTGCTATTGGCTACGCTGCGCTCGCTGGCGCCGGAAGGCCGGCCGGAACCGAACATCGTACTGCTCACGCCAGGTGTCTACAACTCCGCCTACTTTGAGCACACGTATCTGGCGCGGCAGATGGGTATTGATCTGGTGGAAGGCCGCGACCTTGTCACACACGACAACATTGTGTACATGCGCACCACGGATGGCCTGCGCCGCGTCGATGTGATCTATCGCCGAGTGGATGACGACTTCAGCGATCCGCTGGTCTTCCGACCCGATTCCGCGTTGGGTTGTGCAGGCTTGTTCAATGCCTACCGTGCAGGCAATGTGACAGTGACCAACGCTTTTGGCACGGGGCTGGCAGATGACAAGGCGGTCTATGCCTACGTACCACGCATGATCCGCTATTACCTGGACGAGGACCCGATCCTGCCCAACGTAGAGACCTATCTGCTGAGCGAGGAGAAGGACCGGCAGTACGTGCTGGCCAACCTGGAGAAGTTGGTGGTGAAGGCAGTGGGCGAGAGCGGCGGCTATGGCATGCTCATCGGACCGCATTCCAGCAAACGGCAGCGGGAAGAGTTTGCACAGCAGATCGCGGCGAATCCGCGCAACTACATCGCCCAGCCTACGCTGGATTTTTCGCGATCGCCGTGCCTGATCGGTGACCGGCTGGAGCCGCGCCATGTAGACCTGCGGCCCTACATTCTGTTTGGCGACAAGATCAACATTGTGCCGGGAGGACTGACCCGCGTGGCTCTGGAGAAGGGCTCGCTGGTGGTGAACTCCTCGCAGGGTGGGGGCAGCAAGGACACATGGGTACTGGAGTAGCCATTCCGTACGCGGTACGAGAGGGGAGGACGATGCTTTCACGCGTTGCCGACAGCCTCTACTGGATGAGCCGTTACCTGGAGCGTGCCGAGAACACCGTGCGGCAGCTTGATGTGACCATGAGCCTGGTGCTGGATGCAGGCGGCGCCAATGCAGAAGCGCGCTGGCGGCGGATGATTGCCGCGCTGGGCAGCCCGGCAGGCATGGACTGGAGCGGCGGACTGGAGGAGATGGCGCACCGGCTGGTGTTCGACAATCTGAATGCTGCCTCGGTGACCTGCTGTGTGAATGGCGCGCGGGAGAATGCACGGCAGGTGCGCGAGGAGATTTCTACAGAGCAGTGGCAGCGGCTTAACCGGCTCTATCACACGATTCACTCCGCGCAGACGCAGGCGCAGTTCGACTCAAGCAATGGCGATGTGCTGGCCTCGATCCTGGACGGTGTGCATCTGTTCAAAGGTGTGACAGATACGACCATGATTCACGGGCAGGGCTGGCAATTTATCCGCCTGGGGCGCTACATAGAGCGGGCCTACGCTACGGCCACCATGCTGGAGGTGTATCAACCGATCCTGTTCCACATGCAGCGCGAGCACACCGGCGTGGAGTATCTGGAACTAGTGGGGCTGCTGCGCTGCTCAACCTCGTTTGAGGCGTATTGCCAAGTGTACACAGCGGATATTACGCCGGACCGCGTGCTGGAGTTCGTGCTGCTTAACCGCGACTTTCCGCATGCGATTCGCTACTGCGTCGATAGTATCCGTCAGGCTATTGAGTCGATTGAGCGCACGTGCGGAAGACGCTCGCCTGGAGCGCTCACAGCAGGCATCGGGCGGCTGCACGCGATGCTGGACTTTACGACGATCAGTGAAATTCTCGGCGGCGATACAGCCGGATTTCTGCACACTATCCGCCAGCAGTGCCTGCTGATTCATGAACTGATCTACCGGCATTACGTACACTACTCGATCCAGTCGGCGCTGGCGGTATGACGGAGGGTTACACGATGAACTTTTACTCGATCCGGCACCTGACGCGCTTCCGCTATGCCCAGCCGATCAGCGAGAGCATCATGGAGACGCGCATGCACCCGCGCTCCGACAGCAGCCAGCACTGCCTGACCTTCTCGCTCTCGGTGAGCCCGCGCTGCCGCGTCTTCAGCTATCGCGACCATCTGGGCAATCATGTGCAGCACTTTGATATTCCCGGCGAGCACAATCAGCTGGTCATTGTGGCCGAGTCCGTGGTGGAGCAGCAGCCGCGGCCGGAGGTACCTAGCTTTCTGGCGCTGGATGCCTGGCAGGCGCTGGATGAGTTAATCGACACGGGCGACTACTGGGAGATGCTGTTGCCCAGCACGTTTGCCGCAGAGACTCCGGCGCTGGTGCAACTGGCGGAAAAGCTCAACGTGGTGCGCCGCGACGATCCACTGATGCTGGTGCATGAGCTGAATCAGCGGCTGTTCGACTATTTTGAATACGTGCCGCGTTCCACACGGGTAGACTCGCCGATTGATGAGGCGATCGCTAACGGCAAGGGCGTGTGCCAGGACTTTACCCACACGATGATTGCGCTGTTGCGTCATGTGCGGATACCGGCGCGTTATGTGTCGGGCTATCTGTATCGCGGACGTGAAGATCATGATCGCTCCACGCCGGATGCGACGCATGCCTGGGTAGAGGCGCTGATGCCGCATCTGGGCTGGGTGGGCTTTGACCCGACGAATAACCTGATCGCCCATCATCGCCATATCCGCACGGCGGTGGGACGCGATTATGCAGACGTGCCGCCGACTCATGGCATTTTTCGCGGCTCCACGGACAGCGAGCTTTATGTAGCCGTGCACGTGGAGGCTAGCCACCGGCCACCAGCGCTGGACCGCAATCTGCCGATTCCCGAAGACTGGAGCGTTTTGGTAGAGAAGGCACAGCAGCCGCCGGCGGCAGCTGTGCCCTTTGCCGAGCTGCAACAGATGCAGCAGCAACAGCAGTAGAAAGGCGCAGCTATTTCGCCAGGTGTTGCAGGAAGAATCTGGCCATGGCGTGATTGGCCTCGATTGCCTCGGGCAGGTTGGGGTTGTACCAGAAGGCATGCGGGAAGGCGTCGAAGACCTCCAGGTGCGCATCTACGCCGGCGTTCAGAAAGGCCCGGTGCAGATTAGCGGTGCCGCTGAGCAGCATGTCGCGCGTACTGGTGATGAAGAGCGTGGGTGGCAGGCCGTGCAGATCAGCATAAACGGGAGAAAGAACTGGATCGCGCGGATTTGTTCTACCCGCGTAGTACGAGTCATGCGGAGCGTTCGTTGGCGGATCCAGGTGGCCGGAGAGGCCTCGCACAGAGAACAGTGACATCGAGTCGCCGTTACGGGCAAAGTCGCCCATGCCGCTGAAGATGCCGAGCGCCGCGGGCATGGGCAGGCCCAACTGCTTGATGCGCACCGCAACTTCGCCGGTGAGAATGGCTCCCGCCGAGGTGCCATAGATGACGATGTGATCGGGCTGGTAGGTCTTCAGCAGCGCCTTGTAGACTGCGATGGAATCACCCACTGCGGCTGGGAAGGGATGCTCCGGCGCAAGGCGGTAAAGTGCGGCTACTACCTTGATGCGGGTGTAATAGGCGATGGGAATGGTTTCATTGTAGGAACCTGAGTCTGAGTTGAAGCCGCCGCCGTGCAGGTTGAGCAGTACCTTGTCGTGGTTTGCCGGGGCAAGGTTGGCTGGGGTCACCACGCGCACCGGCACGCCTGCCATTTTTTGTTCAACGATGGTGTTGGGGCAGAGCTTGCTCCAGGCAATGCGAGCGCGCGCTGTGCCGGCGTCCATGTGAGCGCGCCGCTCGGCGAGCGACTCAGGCGGGCCCTGGTCCGGCACGACGCGCGCCAGCGAGGCGCGGCCTTGCGCGCTGATAGTCTGGGGAAGGGGTACGACGCGCGTCACATGTGCGGCGCCCTGGGCATCAATATAGCTGGTATCTCGGCTGGGCGCCTGAGCCGCGGTGGTGGGCTGTTGTGCCGATAGAGCCAGCGGTGCGGCCAGTAGCAGTAAAACGGCGGAGCGAGCACAGAGATAGCGCATGGGTATCGAGCCTCCTGCAGAGTGCATGTTGATCCCGGGAAAATGGTGCGCAACCACGATAGCAGAAACGTGTTGAAAGAACGGTGCGGAGGAGGTTAAGGTTGCGCCGGAGCGTTACGGGTAAGTTGTCCATCCCCGGGGAGTTGCCGATGCGCTCCCCGGGTTCGGTTTTACTGGTGAGAATGAACTAATGCGGTAGTATGAGCAGCCTGCTTTGCAGTAGTTGAGCAGTGAGCCGGTCCAAGGCTTGCAGAAACTTGTAGGACATGGCGCGTGTACTCATACCCAGTAGAGCTGCGGCTTCGACCTGGGTGTACTCCTGCAACACCACGCGGCTCAGGATCTGGCGATCCAGAGCGGGCAATTTATCGAGGCATCTCTCCACATCGAGGACGAAGATCACCGCATCCTCAAAGGTTCGAACGGGGCGGCTGGAAACCCAGCCGCGCGCCACCGGATCGCTGAGGACCGAGGGGGCGCGGCCCACCTGCATGGAGGCGTACAGATACCTCCGTAGCATGCGCTCCGTGTGCTTACGATAGAAAGCCAGGGTGATATCCGGCTCGGCATTCTGTGCGGTGGCAGCGATGCAATGCGGTTGCCGGCGGATTGTTGATGGGCGAAGGTGGCGGTTGCGGTGGGATTGCCATAGGCCGGGCGCTGCCGCAGATCCCCACATGACGGGCAACTGCAGGGCGGCGCTCACAACAGGCCCCCGGCGGCTTCAGCCACGGCCCAGATTTGGGGCAGAATCTCGCGTGACGGCCGGCCGCGCCGCTTGCGGGTGTGGGGCATGGGAAACTCCCGAAGCCGAGTTTTACATTGTTGGCAATAGACGGTCTGCTGGGTTTCGGGGCGGTACCAAAGACAGCCGCACCCTTCGCAAATTTTCAGTTGTACGCGCAATTCCATCGTGCTTTCTCCGAATAACTGTCAGTTCCCTGCGGAGACTCTTGTTGCTTGCGCATCCGCGGCATGGGGAGAGGCACAGGCGGCGGCACAGGTTTCTTGTGGCCTGGTGGCCATTTGCCGTTGGCTTTCCCGTGATGGTGATTACATTCATGAGGCACAGATTCTGGAACACCCGCGCTAGCTTTCATGGCGGACAGAGACAGCTCCACCGGGCAGGAGGACGCATGACAGTTGCACATGCTCTGCCGAGTACGAGCCGACGGCCGGACCAAATAGATAAAAAACACTCCGGCACGGGCCGACGGCAACACACGTCCTTCCCGTGGTTTCCCACAAGCCAATGCGAGATTAAGTACACCTAATCTAGGAGCGGGGCCGATTTTCCGTCAATTGCGCAGTTTTTATTTCCTTGTGGTTGCTTTTCATTCGTTGGCGAAGCGCTCAGAATGTTGGCCAAACGGTGCAAACAACTTTTCAGTAAGCAATGGGGCGCCCCCATGCGGCATTGCTGGGAGCAGATTTTCCACAGATGAACTTTACGCAGATGCACGAGTATTTGCGCCTGGAGCTTCAGCGCAGGATTCAGCGGGGATCGTTGAGCGTGTCTCTGCTTGCCCGACAGACGGGGTATGGGCAGGCGCATCTATCGAATTTTCTGCGCAGCCAGCGGCAACTCTCGCTGGAGGCCATGGATCGGATCCTGGCCGCACAGCACATGACCACTGCCGATTTGCAGCCCTTGCGGGCGCGGCGCAACGCCGCCGATAGTCCACGTGAGAGCAGTATGGTGCCAATTGTTTCGCATAACACGGCGCTGTTTGAGCCGATAGTGCGGCCCGGCGTGCAGCAGGGACTGTTGCATTTGCCGGGCGGTGCATTGCGGGCAGTGTCTGCGCGCAGAGCGCACAGCCGGCGCACCTGGCAGCGCTTTGTCGCGGTGCGCGCAACGGCTGCCGATGCCGCGGCCATGGAGCCGCTGCTGATGCCGGATGCGGTGGTGCTGCTGGATCGCCACTATAACTCGCTGGTGGCCTACCGGCCGAACCGGCCCAATCTGTATGCCGTTCGGCACGGAGCACACCTGACCCTGCGCTACGCAGACTTCGCCGCCAACCGCCTGGTACTGCGTCCGCACAACATCGGTTATCCCGTGGAACTGATCGACCTAGACCCGGGCGAGGCTCCCAACGACCTGCTTACCGGGCGCGTGGTGCTTATCCTGAACGAGCTGTGATGCGGATTTGATTCCGCAGTGCGGCACGCGCCGCGTGATAGCGTAAACGTCGAGTGAAGGTACTGTATTCCTGGCAAACTGAGGGAGTCTGCAATGTTTGTGAAACAGTTTTCGGAAGGCGAGCCTTTCCGCTGCGCCGGCAACGAATTTGTGATGTTGTTGCCGCGCGACGAAACCGGCGCCTGCGAGGCCGTGCTGCAGATGGTGCGGCCGGGTGGCACGACTCCACCCAACAGTCACGACACCTTTATGCAGATATACCTGATCTGGAGCGGCGAGGCGCGTATTTACATTGGCGAGGAGACGCGCGATGTAACGGCGCCGGCAGTGGCCTTTGTGCCCCCGCGCACCGTGCACTGGGTGGACAATCCGCGCGTCGATCGCGAACTGCACTACCTCTACATCAGTGTGTGGCCCAACGGTATCCCCCAGGAGGAGTCGGAAGGCGGCTGGAAACAGGTCTACGCCAAGATCATCGACAGCTACGTGAGCCGCGGCTATCCGGTGGAGCCACAGAGCTAGCCGATCCCCCTGGTTTTCCAGGCCTGGCACGCAAAAGAAGGGATTCTCCGTATGAAGATCACTGACATTGTTATCAGCGTTATTGCCAACCCCTATTCTGAGATGGTGACCGCGGGCGTGAAAGGCGGCCGAGCCGCCCACGACGTGGTCTTTCTGCAGATCAAGACCGACGAGGGGCTGGAAGGCCATGCCTTTGCCTGGGGCGGCCGCAGCGGACAGGCCACCGCACACCTGATCGGCTCCATCATCCGCCCGCTGCTTATTGGCCAGGACCCGTTGGATCGCGAACTGCTGTGGCAACAGGTGCGGCGCATGGACCGCTGGTGGGGCTTTCTGCCCATCTATGCCCATGGACCGGTGGATGTGGCGCTGTGGGATCTGGGGGCCAAGGCCGCGGGGCTGCCGCTCTACCGCTTCCTCGGCGCCTATCGCACCAAGCTGCCCGCCTACGCGAGTTCGCTGATTTTGCCCACGGTGGACGACTTTGTGCGCCAGGCGAAGGAGTATCGCGCCATGGGCTACCGCGCTTATAAGATTCACCCCTGGGGCGACCCTTCGCGCGATGTGGAAGCCTGCCGCGCGCTGCGCGAGGAACTGGGCAGCGAGATGGTGTTGATGTCAGACCCAGTGGCCGGCTACACCCAGCAGCAGGCGCTGCGCGTGGGCCGCGAACTGGAGAAGCTGGACTTCTATTGGCTGGAAGAGCCGCTCTCTGACTACGATCTCTACGGCTACCAAGAGCTGACACGTGCGCTGGAGATACCGATTGCGGGCGTGGAGTCGACGCCGGGCGGCCTTTTCGGCACCACGCAGTACCTGACGCAACGCGCCGTGGATATTGTGCGCAGCGACGTCTCCTGGAAAGGCGGCGTGACCGGCCTGATGAAGACTGCCGCGCTGTGCGAGGCCTTTGGCGTGAATTGCGAGGTGCACACCACCACCAACGCCCTGCTGGACATAGCCAACCTGCACGTGAGCTGCGCCATCCGCAACTGCGAGTACTTCGAGATTCTTATTCCGCAGGAGCCCTTCAGTTTTGGCGTGCGGAATCCCATCAAGATTGACGCCGAAGGCTATGTACATGTGCCGCAGGGGCCGGGGCTGGGCGCGGAGATCGACTTTGACCTGCTGGACAATCATTTGATCTGCAAGGTGTAGCCAGAATGCTGGCGGCGGCAGTGTGCTGCATGTTTGTGAAATGCGCTGACGCCGCCACCCTATCCGAATGGTGGTTGCCAATCAATACGAAATATGCGCCAGGTCATCGCCCGCACTGCGTCACACTCCCAACGCTTCTCATGCCGCATTTCACGCGATTGCAACGCTTCCGATAAATTCTTTTCTTGACTTTGCAGGCAGCCTCGGTGAAGATTCGTTAAGCCTTAAGTGCGGGACGAAGAGAAGAACCCGCACCCGTCAGTAATCTGCTTTCCCTTCCCCTCTGCAAAAGATTCCCCAGCGTTCAACATGGCTTTTTCCCGGTTTTCTGCATGCTTGCGGTGTGCGGTGGGCTGCGTGTGCATGCTGTGCGGAACGCAGTGACCTGAATGCGGCGCCACCGGCATGACCAGTGAACGGCGCCGCCAGACGAACTCTGCCGTCGCAGAGGAGAAGGATGTTGCGTGTCTCGATGGAATGATTTTCGCGTGCAGGCTCCGGTGAGCACCACGCCTACCGTGTTGCCCAAGATTGACTGGGCTTCGATTGGGGCGCAGGCGCCCGTACCGGTTGCCATCCACTACCAGGGACCGGATGCCGCGCTGCCCAAGGCCGATGTGGTGATGTTTACCTGGACCGACGCCGAGTGGTCGGCCATGGATCATGTCTTTCTGCATAGCGCGGCGGCGGGTGAGAGTGAGAGCAGCACGCTGGTGCATCGCTGGCTGCAGTACAGCAAGGGAGCACCCTCCGGTTCCGGTTCTACACCGGGCGGTCCGCTCTGGGGCTACTACCAATTGGTGGATATCGCACATGTGGCCGATGCCCAAAAAAAGACGCGTGTGCTGCTCTTCAAGGCGGACGCGCACCTGTCGCACTCGCCCTGGCTCGAAGGTCTGGTCACCATGGTCAAGACCATCGCCAGCGACGCAAAGCCCAGGCAGGTTTACTCCATTGGAACGGCTGGCGGGGCCAGCTTGCGCGAGCATCTGGGGGATGTGGCGGTGACTAACAGCGGCAAGCTGCAACTCAAGCTCCAGGAGAATCTGTCCTCCGGCCTGAACGGAAAGACCTTCATGTCAGGTAGTTTTCCAGCCTGGGGTTTGATGTCCAAAGCGGAGAAGCTGATGATGCCGCTGGCCAAGGTGGCTACGTCGCGGCATCTTGAGGATGTGTTGTGGAAGGCCAAGAACAGCCATGACGAAGGCGCCTCGGCTCTGAAACCCTTCAGCCTGCACGACCTGATGAACTCCGCCATCAACCCGGACGACTTGCACACGCCGCGCGCACTGGACTACAAGGGCACACCACTGCTGACCACAGACTACTACTACATCGCCGAGCAGGCTACCGACTACGCTGCGCTGGAGATGGACGACGCGGTGATCGGCTATGCCGCGCAGCAGGTGGGCGCGGAGTTCGTATTTGTCCGCAACATCTCAGATACGCTGGTGCCCACCGAGACGCCGGATCATAAGACGATTCCAGACGAGGCGCGCCAGGCCTGGTCTTCTGCCATCTACAACGCCTACGGACTCTACACCAGCTTCAACGGCGCCATTGCCGCATGGGCAACCATCGCCGGGTCGTAACCGCATGCCGCGGAACGCGCGCCAGTTGACAAAGCAGAAGCGCGCTCCGCATTCAGTTCGGTACGGATTTCTCCTCCCTGATCCTGCGCTGTGCAGCGCGGCTGCTCAAACAGACCGCGCGGAGTGATGGGAAGCGCACGTGATTGCACAGTTGCCTGTGAGTCTCTCGCCTGTCCGGCCCCAGCCGGTGCGGTTGCGCTGCGTACTGCCTTCATCCCATTCACTTCCGCAGACCATCCTGCGCTCATTCGTCTCCGCGGAGCGCGCTCCACAGGCCATTTCCCTCTACAGGAGGTTCCATCGATGATTAAGAAACACAGGACACAGGGTATGTTTGTCTCGTTGCTTCTGGCTCTGGCGTGCGGGGCTACAGCAGGTGCGCAGCAGAAGCCGGTCAAGCCAGTTGCGCATGATGCCGCTTACTACGCCTTTCGCAATGCGGTGACCAATCCGCCGCCGCATCCGGCCACGCCTGTTTTTGAGTTGAGCAAAGACTATCCGCATCAGCCGCCGCATCCGCTTAGCGAGGAGTGTCCCAAGACCGAGTGCCCCTGGCTTTACGTCAAGGTGAACTTTACGCCTGAGTTTCCCGCGGACAAGCGCAAGATTCAGAGTCCGCAGTGGCATGGCCAGAACTGGGATGTCTACATGGCCACGATTCTCAACTACGTGAAAGAGGGGCAGACCAGCGATCTGAACAACACCGATGGATGGCGGATCAAGGTGGACGGCAAGCCGCGCTGGTACAACGTGCCGTGGATGGCTTATGACCCGACAGCCGGCCGTGAATACGTGCATGGCACCACCAACGAGCGCACGGCGCAGCTCTCGGAGTTTGTCGGCCCCACGCACTCGCCGCACGCGCTGAGCTTCATCGCTGGTGAGACCGAGGACTGCCGCGTCAAGTATCCCTACGGCTTTGAGAGCTGGTCAGTAGGCTATTACAACGCCTATGGCGGTTATGCCATCGGCAGGGCGATTCCCTCCAGCGGCGTTCCGCAGCTGTCGCAGTACATGGGCGTACCGGTTCCGGCGGGGATGCCGTTCCCGGTGGGCACCGTGGTGGTGAAGATTCTGACCTCCAGCGTGCCGCCGGAGTGCGTGAGCTACCTGAAGGGCGCGCCGGCCTGGCAGATTGATCGCCACAAGTACTCGCCCACAGCGGGCTACGAGTGCAACCGCGAGGTGCAGATTTCGCACGTGGTACAGATGGACGTGGCGGTGACCGATCCGCGCTCGCCGATCGGTTGGGTCTACGGGACCTTTGCCTATGATGGCGACCTGCCGGGCAAGACCTTCTGGGACCATATGGTGCCGCTGGGTTTGCAGTGGGGCTCTGATCCATGGACCTTCCCGGCCGTGCCGCATCTCGCCAGCTTGCCGCTGCAGCAGAGCGCCATCAACACCGACGTGCAGACCTTCCAGCACCTGGGCTGCGAGGGACGCTTGGCCGGGCCGGTGGACAATCCGCAGTCCTCCTGCACCTCCTGCCACGCCAGCGCCTATGCCATTCCCAATGCAGTGAACCAGATGGGCACCAATGTGCCGCCCAGTTTCGGCTTTGCGGGGATGTGCCAGGAGTTCTCCGCAGAAAACTCGGACTACTTCCAGAATCAGTCTGCGCCACAGGGCTTCCCGGGCGGACTCTTCCCGGGTGCGGTGAGCCTGGATACGTCCTTGCAGATGGCGGTGGCCTTCACGCAATACGGCAACTACCACGTCAACCACAAGCCGGATACCTGCACTGATCCGAATCAGATCACGCCAGCGCCACGCCACCGCTCCGCGTTCGCCATGGAGGTCAAATGAAAGAAGTCTCTCGCCGTACATTTCTCACCCTCGCTGCATCGGCTGCCGTAGGTGCAGCCGCGGCCAAGGCGGAGCCGCCCGCGCTCGCGCCGGGCAGCGCCATTCCGCCGGAACTAGCGCCGATGGGCGCACCGGCCGCGCCGGAGTCTGCCGAGGCGTTCGTGCCGGATATTACGCTGGATTGCGCCACGGTGATGCGCACCATCGACGGCGTCAAGGTGAAGTTGCGGGCCTACAATGGGCAGATTCCCGGCCCGATGATCGTGACCAAGCCGGGCGTCACGCTCAAGATACGCGTGAATAACTCGCTGCCGCCGCACTCCTCGGAGGGGTGGAACGGCGACATGGATGTGCCGCACATGTTCAGCCATACCAACCTGCATTTGCATGGACTGGACATTGCACCGCATCTGTTTGAGCCGCTGGGCACCATGAATCCCATGGCGCCCATGATTTCTATCGCGCCGGGGGAGTACAAAGACTATCCGTTTGTGATCCCGGCAGATCAGTCGCCGGGCCTCAACTGGTATCACCCGCACTCGCACGGCTCCACGGTGCTGCAGGCTGTTACCGGCATGGCGGGAGGTCTGATTGTGAAAGGAGCGATTGACGAGGTGCCGGAGATCAAGGCAGCTAAGGACTACCCGCTGGTGATGCAGGATATTGGTCTGTTTCCCTCCGACGATCCCAAGGCCGACTATTGGGAGTACAACCCCAAGCAGAACGCGATCTGGCAGACCTTCACCGGCGAGGTGACCATCTACGATCCGGAGACCCAAAAGGCTGTGCCGCAGCCGCAGTTGCGCAATGGGTTCACCACGGGCGACTACGCTTTACGCTTCTATCTGCTCAACGGCGAGGCCTTTTACAAAGAGACGCATAACAGCGCCAATCCCATTGAGCCGAATGGAACGCAGCTGACCCCCTTCACCTACAAGATGCGACCGGGTGAGGTGGCGCGCTTTCGCTTCCTCAACGCCTGTTCGGACCTGATGGTTCCGTTGCAGGTGGAAGGCCACGATATGTGGCTGCTGGCGATGGACGGCAACAACTACGACCAGCCGCGGCTGCGGCGTTATGTGAACAACGCAGCGCAGGCGATCCTGGCTCCGGCCAATCGTGCAGAGTTTCTGATCAAGGCGGGCAAGCCAGGCAAGTATCAGATTCTGCAGCTGGCGCAGACCGAGCAGTTTCTGCATGCCGCACAGAAGACGATTGCCTACATTGAAGTGGAGGGCGAGCCGATGGATATGAAG
>DAIDGZ010000151.1 GCA_027452125.1 Acidobacteriaceae bacterium
TGAGTCGCAGCCGCGGCCCAACTACGAGCCGCAGTTGCAGACGCGCTAGTTTTCATAGTGCTGTAAGACAAGGCTCCGGCATACGATGCTGGAGCCTTGTCCGTTTCAACCGGCGAGCTGTATGCGTAAATTTGATTGACAAATTTTCGGGCGCTCGCTACGTTAGCCAAGAGCGGCACACAGTTCGAGTCAGATCCGCCGCCTTTCATCTCTTCCCCGCCTGCATATCAAGTTCGCGAAGCCAGCGAACCGCCGTATCACCACAGTCTTTTCCTCCCCGTCTGCCTCATCCGTCTTTTCCTGTTGCATGGGACTAACAGGAGGAGCACGGTCTGTCCCCGGAGTCTACCGCCCGCTTTCCCCGAAGGCGTGTCTCACTTGCCTGAAGCAGCGCCGCACGCTGCTCGCTGAGACCGGATATTCGGCGTGTCTGTCCCCGCCTATTCAGGGTGCGGCAGCACCGCGGGCACGTGTGTACGCAGTGGCACTGGACGTGATGCACGGCGATCTCCTGCAGCATCGTTCCGGGCCCTTCCCCCCGCAGTCACTGATGAGGTTTTGCATGTCGCGCATTCGCTTGAAGTTGCTTTCTGTTGCTGTCGCGGTGGTTCTGGCCACCTTTGGCGCCGTCACCGCGTGGACCTACACGCAGAGTGGCCTGGGCGTTGGCTTTGCCAACGGCATCCCCATGGGCCACGAGTGGGTCACTCGCATGGCGGCTATCGAATTGCTTGGTTATTCTCCGGCAACGGTGCCGGACGTGCCCGATCCCAACGACCCGCGCCGCTTCTGGACGCAGGGCAAGGCGAAGAACCTGAATCTCTCCAGCTCTGGCGCCCAGGCCGAGGTGCAGCGCATCAAGTCGCTGCCGTGGAACGATCAGCGCTATGCCTCGCGCTACAAGCCCGTCTACGACGCCATCATCGGCGAGCGCTGGGTGGACATTGCCGGCTACAACGTGGCGGGCGGCAAGCTGCCCGGCAACATCGACTGCTGGGACGCGGTGGCGCAGGAGCCGCCCGAGGTGCAGTATGACCACTTCATGCGCCGCTACGACGAGACCAGCGGCGCCGGCGGCGTGACCGCAGCCACCAACTCGCGGCAGCGCTTCATCCAGTATTTCGTGGCCGCGGCCATGGCTCCGCCCACCATCATGCAGGTGTATGACGGCGGCGCGGCGGGCTCCACCACGGTGAGCGTGGATCGCAACTACTTCCTGTTTGGCCGCGCAACGCACCTGTTTGAAGACTCCTTCAGTTCCGAGCACACGGTGCGCATCGTCGCCGACAACTACACCCGCGTGCGCCAGGTGAAGAGCTATCTGTGCGCGCCCGGCTCTGAGCAGCACTCGCACTCCCAGGCCGCCATCTTCAACTACTCCAGCGGCGACGTAATCTGGAATCCCGGCACAGGCCTCGATAGCTCATGGAACAGCTACAAGGCCAGCAACATGAAGATTCCCGCACTGGTGGCTACCGAGGCCATGAAGGATATGTGGGCCGCCTTTATCCGCACCATGGGCACGCCGCTGGCGCAGCGCCAGGCCGTGGCCACGCAGGAAGCCACCACGCTGGCCAACAACTGGCTGTCCTTCGACACCAACGAAATGAGCAACTGGTACAACGACCCCTCGCACCGCGACTCCACCTACGTGCTGGCACCGGGGCAGTCCGGACCGGGCAGCACCGTGCAGGCCTGCATGGCCGGATTGGGCGTGGGCACCAACGACCAGATGACCTATGTGCGCCAGTTGCAGGCCAACCAGCGCGTCTGCCTCTACAACGCCATTCCCTGGCCGGGCTACGAGGATCTCTTCGACACCTCGATGCACATGTACTTCTCCTGGCAGTGGCTCAACAAGCTGCAGTATCAGACGCCGCCCTCCAACTGGCAGATTCCCAATCGCCCGGCCGACACCGGTGTTCATGTGCGCATCAAGAGTGCGCTTAACAACCAGTACCTTGTCTCGCCCGATGGGTTGCAGACGGATGCCTGGGTGTACGCCAAGCCGGGCACACCGCTGGACTTCATCCTGGTGGGCTCCAAGCAGGATGGCCGCCTGCGCCTGACCTTCAACCCGGATCTCTTCCTCAGCTATGCGGCT
>DAIDGZ010000152.1 GCA_027452125.1 Acidobacteriaceae bacterium
CATTGCCTCGCGCGCAGAGTAATCAATGGCAATGCGCAGATGGAGCCGGTTGCATGCTGCCGTGGCGCGCTCGGCCTGCTCTATGACACGCAGCGCCTCGGCGGGAATCCGGTCGCGCCTTCCTATCGCCTGAAAGCGCACCTCCTGCTGGCGCAATCGCGTGACCTCCAGCCGCAGGTAGGCACGCAACAGCCAGAACAGACTGCGCACCTCGGCGGGAGGCCTCCGCCAGTTGTCCGCGGAAAAAGCATAGAGGGTGAGGCAGCGAATCCCCGCATCGGGCGCGTGCTCCACCACCCGACGCACCGCGGCGATGCCGGCACGATGCCCGGCGACACGCGGCAGGCCGCGCAGCCCGGCCCAGCGCCCATTGCCATCCATGATGATGGCGACGTGCAGGCCATCCCTGCTCATGTTTGGCATCGAATATCACCTCTCTTCCTTCGCAGGCTTACTGTCCATTCCGATTTGGATTGCGGGCAGTGAACTATACCAGTCAATCCTGCGGGTGAAGTACATTACTGCCGCAATGGCCACAAAACTCGCGATTGCGCCTACCAACAGCGCGTTATCTTCCAGCCTCAGTAATGTGTAGATGAGCCCATAGAGCAAGGTGAAGATTGCCAGGGCACGATAGCCCTGCTTCGCACTGGCGAAGACCCAGCTCGCGTTGGCAGCCATCAGGAATACAGTTGCAGCGCCGGCCACGAGGAATCCCCAGTCAAAGCCGATCCTCTCTGCCAGAGAAAGAAGAAGCAGATAGAAGATGAGTTGCGCGATACCAACAAGAATGTACTGAGCTGGATGCACGCGCTTGCCTGTTGTTGCTTCGAAGAGGAAGTATGAAAGGAAGACTAGTCCCAGGAAAAGCGGCACATACTTGAGGGAACGGCTCACAGACTGATACGGATCGACCAACTCGATATACGAGACGCCCAGCGCCGTTGCACCAAGCCCCATAATTGACGCAGCATCCCCTTCTGCGCAGACTCCACGAGCGATGAATGGAACTGACCACTCCGCGCGAAAGCCATTCTTCGAGACAGCCCTGTTTGTAGGAAGAAATCCTCCATCAAAGCCCGGATTAGGCCAGTCTCCCGTAACCGTCAGGTGCGTTGTTTTGCCATAGGCGAGGACGGCAATTCGTTGCGCTCCGCTAAAGTGCAGGTCGGCCGTTACGTTGAACAGCGCACCCGGCCGAGCGATCCCCGCGGCATGCGCACCAAACAGCGTCAATTGCAGCTGCTGCCCCTGCGCACTGCGAATGCTGAGGCTGGCAGCACTTGCCGCGGGAGCCAGCACTGCGCTCTTGCCGCTGATCTCCATCGTTGCATCAGCCAACGCGCCGCGCGGATCGCTCACCCCCACGAGCAGCTCCGCACGGTTCCAGTCGAGCACAGCACCCACTGGGGCGGCAGCAGGGGCACCGGTCAGATCAAAAGTCGCATGCAGTTTCAGATACGCCTGATATACCGGTACCTTGAAGAGCGACCGCTGCCGCTCGTGCGTGCTCGTTTTCACTTCACCTGTAGCCTGCTCGGGGAATATCAGATACGTGCCATGTTGCGCGCCTTCCGCCGCTGAACGTGCCGGGATGTCATACGGGATGGCAAGTGTTGGCCCCAGAAATGTCTGCCGGCCCCCAGCATAGCTGCTGAGCTCCTTTGTGACGTCGTCGGCGCGCCGTGTTCGCTCGCCAATCAAGCCCCAGACAAACAGTCCAGGTATCGTCATCAAAAGTGCAAGTCCGCACACCACAATTAACTTCACGCCGAGTGACCGGGTCTGCATCTTTGATTGCAGGCTCGCCTGAATCCCACTCCATTCGCTCATCTATATCCCTCCTACGCGAATCGTCCTTATGAGTCCACTTGCTTTGCATTGCAAAGTAAGTGGACAAAAAATTTTGCTAGGCGCCCGTGGGCGTCCAGCCATCGGCCAGTTTCGGCATGCCGGCAGGCTCCGTGGTGATTGCGGCATCGCGCACCACCTGTTCCAACGTCTCCAGATATTCCAGATAGCGCTTGCGGCCGGATGCGGAGATGCGGCAGATCGTCTGCGGGCGATTCCTATCCGTCCCCTTAGCGATGCTGACCATCTTTGCTTCTTCAAGCACGCGCAGATGGCGATTAAGATTGCCGTCGGTCAAGGAGCAGAGTTGCTTGAGATCGCCGAAGGTGACTCCCCGCGGATTGGTGATGAGCGAGGTGAGGATGCTGAGGCGTGCGCGCTCATGAATCACGCGATCCAGGCCCTCGTAGGCAAAGCGGCCTTCACTCGAAGCCTTCATCGGTCTCCTCCCTTCTGTAAAAGTAGAGGATGCCTGCAACCAGCAACTGCCCCACTCCGTAGGGGATGCCCATTGCCCATGGAGAGAAGGCGCGGGCATCTGCGAGAGACAGGCAGAAGAGCCCGGTGAACAGGTACCATACGCCCGCGGCGATCATCGCACGGGGCAGGAAACGGCAAGATGAAAACACGCCGAGGCTGAAGATGATCTGCCACAAACCCGGCAAGGCCCAGAGAATTGCCGGAGCATATGCGAAGATGACCGCTGTGATCAGTCCGCCGGCAACAGCCGATGGCAAAAACTGCTCCACTGCCATGCGAATCATCTCATCGGCGAGGCCGGAGTGGATGCGCCGGGTGCGGGCATGCATTTGCATTCCTATGAGCGCAGCCGAGACGATTGCTGTGGCGATCCAAACGGTGAGATAGGACGCGAAGTGATGCGCTGGAACTGCGATCCAAAGCGCCTGGATGCCTGCGGCACAAAACGCGATCAGGCCGGTGGCCGCCAGCGTAGCCGGGCCGTATCCGCGGAACTCCGTGCTTTGCGCCATCTGGCGGCGGATGCTGGTAATGTCGCCAAGCGCTTTATGCAGGTCCGGCATGGGAGCCTCACTTTGCATTACAAAGTAACGCGATCCGCGTCGTGTGTCAACACGGTTGTTTGCGAATGGGCTCCCCGCTGCTAACGCAAAAGCGCGAACCCGAAGGTCCGCGCTGTTGCCTTGCTGTGTTGATGAGGCTTATGCGTGGGCCGCAACCGCGCCGGCCAAGCGCTCGCGGATGATCTCGTGGCCGCGGGCGAAGAGCTCATCCTTGCTGAGCGTGCCCTTGTCCACCTCAGCGAGGATGGCCTTCTGCGCCTGATACTCGCGGTTGACGATGCCGGCCTTGGACTGGAGCATGCGCCATGCCTTGCGGCGCTCCACGCAGAACATGACCAGCTGACGGCTCAGGGCGTAGTAGCTAACCTTGCCCTCGTTCTCCACCGTGATGTACACGCCGAAGTCAGGAATGTACGCGCGATGCTGCGGGTTCACGTAGTTGCGGTAAACCACATCCTGCTGCGTGATGCGCACCAGCATGTTGTCCAGATGGATGAGCTTGGCTGCGGCTTCGGGCTTCAGCTTGCGCAGGTGGTTGCGGAAGCGGGCTTCCGTGGTGCACCAGTGCGCCACCGTGTAGCGGCGAAGCTCGCCGGTGTTCTTATCCTTGGTCTCGTACCAGTCAAGGTCGATGGTCGGATTACCCTTGATGTCCAGGGCCTCCTGGTAGCTCTCGCCCTTGCGCGGATCGAAGACGAACTCCGGCACGCCGCGCGAGTCGCGCACGCGCTGCGCCTGGTGCAGAGCCATGTCGTCGGGCACACCGTGCTCCGGCTGGCAGGTGGTGAAGGCCTGCAGGAACATGGTGCCGCGATACTCCAGGCCATCGAGAATCGCCCGGTAGAGCTTGGGCGCGTTGGCGATGGAGACCTGCGCGACGAAGGGCGAACCGTGGCCGGCGAGGAAGGTCTCGGCGACGGTCTTCTTCTCGGTGTTTTTGCCCTGGGTGGCCGAGCCGAAGACGTTCATGTCATTGCCGCCCAGCATCGGCGTGGAGTCGGAGTTCTGACCGCCGGTGTTGGAGTAGACCTGGGTGTCGAGCATCAGCACCTTGACGTTGGGCCGGTTCTGCAACACGACCTTGGAGGTGTTCTGGTAGCCGATGTCGCCGATGCCGCCGTCGCCGCCGACCACCCAGACCTTGGGCAGTTCGACGATCTCCTGGTCGGTCATCAGCGCGTCAGTGAAGTGCGTGAGGTGGTAATACTCCTCGGCGCTGATCACATTCGCATCTCGGGTAAGGATGGCGTCTGCGAGCCGCTCCGGCAGAACCGAACGGCGGGCATGATCGACGATGAAGCTCTCGCTCATCAGCCAACCCACGGTCACGCCATCCTGGAAGAGCGAGTTCATCCACGGGTAGGGGTGCGGGTTGTTGGGCGAGGTGGAGCCGTACACCGTGTTGCATCCGGTGTGCGCGGCCATGGCCATCACGCTCATGCCGTTGGCCAGGCGGCCGTCCACCGGCTGCAGGTTCTTGTGGTTGAAGGCCTCGGTGAGCAGGACGGCGGCGAGCGCTTCAATCATCTGCGCGTCGCTGATTTCGCCGTGCTGCGCCTCGTGCGCGGCGATGCGCGCCTTGGTGTCCTTCTCGTCCTCGCCGCCCAGGCCGAGGATGAGGTGCGCCACGGCCTGCTTGAGCAGCGCGTACTCAGCCGGGTTGCTCTGCTTGAGAGCCGCCAGACGGGCAGCGCCGTTCTTCTCCAGATCGCCGGCCTTGGCCACGAAGCGGTCGCTCTTGGCATGGTAGACGGGGCGCATGTACGCCTCAGTGACCGCGGCGATGGAGCGGAGCACGGACTTTTCACCGCAACCTGCGCAGGCGCCGTCACCGGAGACCAGCGCGTCGTAGTTGCTGCGCACCATGAGCATGTTGCGCAGGGTGGCCGTCTTGGAATCGGTCGGCTTCTCGTTGTTGTAGAAGCCGAGGAACTTCTGCGCCGTGTCGGGCAGCAGATCCAGGAAGTGCGTGCCGGACTCGTGCTCGGCGTTGACCTCGACGGTCTCGGGCACCATCTTCAGCGCCTGGTGGTCGCCGCAGGCGGTGACGCAGGCAGCGCAGCCCTTGCAGAGGTCGCTGACAAAGATGGAGAAGATGCCGCCCGAACCGGGGCTCTTGCGCTCCGGCGAGCTGAAGATGGCGTTCACCTTCTGGTAGGCCATCGGCACCTTGGCAAGAATGCCGAGGAACTGCTCGCGAGCCGCAGCCGAGAGGCCTTCCACCTGCGAGGTTACCTCGCCAAGAATGGTGGGCAGCGGCGTGCCGGTCTTGATCTCCGCCAGCATGCGTGCGCGAGTCTGCTTCTCGATCTCAGGCAGCGACTTGAGCAGGTTGGCGCGGTCGGCGGAATCGGCCACGTAGTAGTGCACGGCCGTGGTGAGCAGCGTGGTCAGATCCTGCGAGCAGTTGGGCAGCGCAGTATCCGGGCAGACCGAGATGCACTCCATACACTGCGTGCAGTTCTCAGGAATGTAGAGCGGGGTTTCGCGGCGGGCCACATACTTGGAGGCCGTGTCGCCGGTGGCAGCGGCAATCACGCCCATGGCGGAAAGCGGCGTGGCCGGCTGGTTGTAGCCGAAGCTGGAACGGAACTCAGCGTCGAAGGCGGCGATTGTAGAAACCGGCGGACGCGACGCCTGGCCCTCGGGCTTGGGTGTGGAGCGGCAACCGATGCCGCAGGAGCCGCTCGCGGCAGCCAGCTCGAGAACCGGCAGCAGCGCCTCGCCGCGCAGGGTGGAGTGGTCGGCAGCGCTGAGCTCGCCAATGGCGATCTCCTTGACGCGCTCGAAGCCCTGCGTCATCACTTCCATGTTGGACTGGACAACGGCGTCGCCGAACTTGCCGAACTTCTTGACGTACTGCTTGTGCACCACCTCGCGATACTGCTCCTGGGTGATGCTGAACTCCTGGAGCAGCGAGCTGACGCGGAAGAAGGCGCCGAGGAAGGCATTGCCCTGCATGCGGAGCTGCAGGTCGGCACGATCGGTGGCCTTCTTGGCGATGTCAAAGCCGGGCAGTGTGAAGACGCGAATCTTCTTGTCGATGATCTGCTTGCGGGCCCAGATGGGCAGGTTCTGCCAGGCGCGCTCGCCATCCACGTCGGACTCCCACACCAGGGAGCCGCCCTCGTCCATGCCGTCGAGCGGGTTGCAGTGGGTGAAGGCCTTGGGATCGCAGCAGAGCACCACATTCACATGGCGCAGATCGCAGTTGACACGGATGCGCTCCTTGGCAGCCACCATAAAGTAGCTGGTGGGTGCGCCCTTCTTCTCCGAGCCGTACTTGGGATTGGCGCTGACGTGGATGATCTCCTTGGGATTGCCCAGTTCATCCACAACCTTGTCGCGCTCATAGAGCAGGTCGTTCAGATCGCCGATGATGGCGCCGAGGTTCTTGCCGGTGGTGATGGCGCCCCAGCCGCCGATGGAGTGGAAGCGGACAGCCACTGCGCCTTCCGGCAGCAGCGACGGAGTCTCGTCCGCGACGACCGCATAGGGATGATCGACGCCGAGCACGAAGAAGTTGGCTCCGTCCGCGGCGGTCTTGCCGTCCGTGCGGGCGCGGCCGGCGGTGGCGTACTCGAATGCGCCGATGATGTGCTCAGGGCGGAAGTCGCGCGAGCCGAGGCCGTAGCTGCCGTTGAAGAAGTGCGGCACTTCCTGCAGCGTGACCGCCGGCAGGCCCTCGGTGCCCTGCAGCGCCTTGGAGAAGGCGGTGCGGATGTCGCGGCCCAGCGGGTTGTCGCCGGCCATCGCTTCATCGGTGCGCTCAAGGATGATGACGTTCTTCTTGCCCTTGAGCGCGGCCACCACAGCGGCCTCAGGGAACGGGCGAATCACATTGAGATGGATGGAGCCGACCTTGACGCCGCGGGTCTGCCGCAGGTAATCGACGGCGGCCTCGATGTTCTCGGCAGCAGAGCCCAGAGACACATAGACGGTGTCCGCATCCTCGGTCTGGTACTGGCTGATGAGGCCATAACGGCGGCCGGTGAGCTGCGCGAATTCGTCGTATGCCTGCTCAAAGAACTGGAGGATGGGCTCAGTGAAGTTGTTGCGCCGGGCGATGACGCCCTGCATGTAGTGTTCCTGGTTCTGCACCGGTCCCAGCAGGATCGGGTTGGCCAGGTCCAGCATCTTGGGCACGCGGCGGCGCGTGGGGCCAAACAGGGTGCGCTGCGCCTCGGTGGGGCACTCGATGACGTCTTCCGGCGCGCCCAGGTATTCGCGGATCAGCTCGGACTCATGCTTGTAGAAGGTGCGCTCGAGGTGCGAGGTGAGGAAGCCGTCCATGATGTTCATGCCCGGCGTCAGGCTCAGCTCGGTCACGCGGCGGAGAATGAGCGCCTGATCGGCGGCCTGCTGCGCGTCCTTGCCGAAGGTCATAATCCAGCCGGTGTCCAGAGCACCATAGATATCGTCGTGGCCGCAGTGCACGTTCAGCGCGTGCTTGGTCAGCGCGCGCGCACCCACTTCCAGCACCATCGTGGAGCCCTTGCCGGGCGCGTGATAGTACTGCTCCACGCCATAGACCACGCCCTGGCCGGAGGTGAAGTTGACCACGCGCTTGCCGCAGACGGAGTGGGCAATGGCGCCACCCTGAGCTGCGTGCTCGCCTTCCGTCTCAATGGCAAGAGTATTGTGGCCGAAGACGTTGAGATGCCCCTCGGCATAGGCCTGCTGAAACAGTTCGCCGCCCTCGGTCGATGGGGTGATCGGGTAGAAAACGCCTGCATCGGCGATGCGTGTCTCAGTATGGTACGAAACCAGCTGATTTCCATTCGCGGTAACGCGAATACCAGGATAGCGAGCAGCTTCTGTCATGAATCCCTCTCCGTGAGCCCAATCGTGTGGCAGAGTCGAAACTATCGCTGCAAATAAGTGCAGGCGAAAAGGTTATCTCTCCGCGCAACGGCGTCCTGTGTTGTGCCATTCGACGGGCATAGCACTGCGCCTGCCGGTTCGAATGCCCTTGCAAGTGTAACGGCCGGAAGGTGCGTGAGGAAACCCAGCGGGGAATCGCTCCTCAGGATTGGCGGCCTAAAGCAAGTATGCACCTGCAATGGCAAAGTTGTGTACTAATTTGAGGTACCATGTACCATATTACGATTTTCTGTTTATTCTGCTATCGCTGTGCCCAGCCTTCTTTGATTCTGCCGCAGCCCCCTGCTCTGCGCCGCGGCGCCGAGTTCCAGAAGAGGCCAGGGAGCCTGCACCTATCTGATATATCGGGCGTATTCACAAAGAATTGCATTGACCCGGGTGAGGCCCTGTACTAGAGTAGCGCCAACAGTTGCTTCGTTTTTACCTCGATCCGCGTCCAGTTTCACCCCCAACACTGGAGTTGCCCATGTCGCATCTTCCTCCTTGCGTGCGCAAAACAGTCTCTGCCTTCACTTTGATTGGTGCCCTTGGTCTCTGCGCTGTTGCGCATGCAGCCTCCGGTGCGGATCAGCAGCCCCTCATCAAGGGTCATATTGATGAAACGCAGCGCGTCACCTTGCCGGGCAACGTCCGTCCGGAGGTGAGTGCCGCCACAGATCGCGGCGCCGTTGCAGACTCCATGCAACTGCCGCACATGCAGCTCCTGCTGGAGCGGCCTGCCGGGCGCGAGGCAGCGCTGGAGGCCTACCTGGCTGCCACGCAGACGCCCGGCGATCCCAACTATCATCACTGGCTCACCGCAGCCCAGATAGGTGAACTCTATGGGCCGACCCCCAGGGACATTGCCACCGTCCGCGGGTGGCTGGAGGCGCACGGTTTCCAAGTAAACAGCGTCTCGCCGACCGGTCTGCTCATCGACTTCTCTGGAAACGCCGGTCAAGTGGCCCAGGCCTTCCAAACCGAAATCCACTCGCTCGATGTACGCGGCCACCATCACTTTGCCAACATGCGCGATCCGCAGATTCCCGCGGCACTGGCCCCTGTGATTGCCGGCATCGTCTCGCTGAATAATTTTCGCCCGAAGCCGATGGTGCAGCCGCGCATGAAGACCACGGCGCTGGCGCCGGGAAGGCTTGCCGGCCCCAAGGACACGGTCAACAGCAGCTATCAACTGGTGGCGCCGGCAGACCTGCAGACCATCTACAACTTCAATCCGGTGTACAACCGGGGCATTGCCGGCAACGGCCAGACGATCGTGGTGCTGGAAGATACCGATCTCTTCGACAACAACGACTACGCGAACTTCCGCAAAACCTTCAACCTTGATCAGTATGGCGGCAGCAGCTTCTCGGTTGTCCATCCGGGCGGTTGCGCGGACCCTGGCGTGGTGGTGGGCAATGACTTTGAGGCCACACTGGATGCGGAATGGGCCGCAGCGGCCGCACCGCAAGCGAACATCGTACTGGCCTCCTGCGCCGACACGCAGACCACGTTTGGCGTGACCACCGCCATGCAGGCGCTGCTGGAGTCGGATCATCCGCCGTCGATTGTCAGCATCAGCTATGGCGAGTGCGAGGCGGCGCTGGGCGCTGCGGGCAATCGCTATATTCGTCTGCTCTACCAATTGGCTGCGCTGGAAGGCACGTCGGTGTACGTTGCCGCCGGAGACGAGGGCGCAGCCTCCTGCGACGCACAGCAACCCGCGGCGCAATACGGCATTGCGGTCAGCGGCTATGCCTCTACCCCGTACAACCTGGCCGCGGGCGGCACGGACTACACGGACACCTACAACGGCGCCAACAGCGTCTACTGGAACCCCAGCAACACCGCCACCTATGGCTCAGCCAAGTCCTACATCCCGGAGATGCCGTGGGATGACTCCTGCGCCAACGGCCCGCTTTCAACCATCGAGGGGTATAGCACGCCCTACGGGGCGAATGGCTTCTGCAACTCCGATATCGGCTCGACGTACTTCCTGGCCGTGGCGGGCGGCAGCGGCGGTCCCAGCGCCTGCGCGTATGGAGCCACCAGTTCCAATCCAAACACGCCGGCGGTCAGCGGCTCATGCCGCGGCTACGACAAACCTTTCTGGCAGATGTTTCTGGCCGGAGTGCCAAGGGACGGCGTCCGCGACATTCCCGACGTGTCGATGTTTGCGGCGAACGGCCTGTGGGGCCACTACTACCCGGTCTGCTACTCGAACCCGGCCTACTACGGCCAGCCCTGCACCGGCACGCCCGATACCTGGGCAGGCGGTGGCGGCACCTCGTTCGTGGCGCCGATTCTGGCCGGAGTACAGGCTCTGGTTAACCAGAAGACCCGCTCACGCCAGGGCAATCCGGACTTTATCTATTACCTGCTGGCAACGCTCCAGTACGGCCGCAAGGGGAACCCCGCCTGCGACTCGAACAATGGCAGCAACGCCTGCATCTTCCACGACGTCACCTTTGGAGACAACGATGTGAACTGCACCGGGCCCTTCAACTGCTACGCGCCCTCGGGAACCAACGGGGTGCTCTCCACTAAATCCCATGCGTACAAGCCGGCCTATGCTGCGGGCGCAGGCTGGGACTTTGCCACCGGCATCGGCACAGTGAACGTGGATGCACTGGTCAAGGCCTGGCCGTCCTTCTAACGGAGCGACGTCGACAGGCAACAGGCAGGGCCGGGATGATCTCCGGGCCCTGCTTTTTATTCTCTGCACTTTCCAACAGTTTGCATTGGTTCGGCACGAGTCTCTGTGTGCGCGGTATAATTCCGCCCGTCTGCACGGAGGCGTGCAGTTGCGCCGCCAATTTGCTAACGATCCCATTGGAGCCCTAGTTACCCTGCAGGAGTTTGCCCATGTTCGCTCGCTTCACCGTCCCCGTCCGCACCGGACTCTTCGCCCTGACTGCGCTGCTGGCGCTGCCCGTGGCCGCCCATGCCCAGTGGCAATACCCTGACCTGAACCAGGCGCGCGTGCAGACCATTGCCCAAATGTTGCCTGCCGAGCCAGCCGGGTTTGGCGTTGCCTGCACAGACCGCGCGGCGTGGGATAAGGCCGCACAGTTCTACCAGGACGACGTGCAGGAAGCCGAACAGTTCATCGCCAGTCCCCTGCCCCCGTGGAACGACGACGCCTATCTGCGCTTCAGCCGGGACGGCGACCGCCGCGAGGGCGAGGCCATGTTGCACCGCCACACCGGGCAGCTTACGCCACTGGTTCTGGCCGAATGCAGCCAGTGGCAGGGCAAGTTTCTGCCGCGCATCGCCGAGCAGCTCGACGCTATCTCCGCCGAGCCCTCGTGGACGCTGCCGGCGCATGACCCGCAATTGCTGAACTTTCACGGCACCCGCTATTACGTGGACCTGAACGCCGCAGCGCTGGGGCACAGCGTTGCCGAGACGCTCTACCTGCTGGGAGACAAGATTCCAGCGCCGACCCGCCAGAGGGCCATGGCTGCGCTGGAAAAGCACGTCTTCGGCCCTATGCGCCGGGCCTACTCCGGCCAGGAGACCACCTTTATTGACTGGCTCAATGCCAAGCACAACTGGAACGCGGTGTGCCTGAATGGCGTCACCGACGCGGCGCTGACCATTCTGCCCAGCCGCGAGGAACGCGGCCTGTTCGCCGCCGCCGCCGAGCACTGGTCCGGCAACTACCTGGACAGCTTCAGCGACTCGGGCTACGACACCGAGGGCATCGGCTACTGGGAGTACGGCTTCTCCAACTACGAGGAACTGCGCGAGCAACTCTGGTACTCCACCGGCGGCAAGCTCGACCTCTTCAACAATCCCAAGGCGCGCAAGGCCGCGCTCTTCGGCCTGCAGTTCGCCATGCTTCCGGGCGTGTATGCCGACTTTGGCGATGCGCACTTCATGTCCAGGCCCAGCCCGGCCTTCCTGGCCACCATCGACCGCATCTTCAACCTCGGGGTCTTCCCGGACGACCTGGCGATCATCCGCAAAAGCGATCGGGGCGCGCTGCCCACGGCCGTGCTGGCCGCCTTCCCCAATGCCTCGCAGCGGCATGACAAGGGCGAAACGGCCGAGACGATGCTGGGCGTACGCACCTGGTATCCCGAGCCGGGCGTGCTGGTGGACCGGCCCGACAAGGGCGGCGACTTCGCCATCACCATCAAGGCCGGCGGCAATGCCAACCACAGCCACAACGATGTTGGCTCCTACTCCATCGGGATGAAGACCACGCAGATCGTAGGCGATCCCGGCGGGCCCGGCTTCTACGACGCGGACACCTTCAACTCCAAGCGCTACACCTATCGCCTACTCAACTCCTTTGGCCACCCGGTACCGGAGATTGATGGAAAGCTGCAGCTTGAAGCCACACGCGTTCACCCCACTGTGGTCTCCACGCACTTCTCGCCCGAAGAGGATACGGTCGCCCTGGATCTGACTGCGGCCTACAACGATCCGAACCTGAAGAAGATTGTGCGCACCATGCACTACACGCGCAGCGGCAGCGGCGCAGTGGAGCTGGTTGATCAATTGGACGTGAACGGCCCCGCCGATGTGGTTGAGTCCTTCCCGACGCACGGCACCTGCACTCCGGTGGATGCCAGATCCTTCCGCATCGACTACCAGGGTGCGAGCGTTCTGGTCACGGTGGATGCGCCAGGCGGCTACACCCTGACGCAGGACAAGGTAAACGACATGGGCAATCCTTTCCTCCGTATCGGAGCCAAACTGCACCTGGCCCAATCCGGCCGCGTGGTGATGCACATCAAGCCTGTCGCGCAATAAGGAGCAGAAAGCGACATGCCTGACGTCCACTCACACTTCGCCACCTATCCCAGCCTTGCCGGGCGCGCCGTTCTGATCACGGGCGGCGCCACCGGCATCGGCGCGGCCCTGGTGACGCACTTTGCCCGGCAGGGGGCGCGCGTGGCCTTCCTCGACATGCAGGACGAGGCGGGACAGGCGCTGGCCGGGAACCTGGAGGCCGAGGCATGCCCCGCGCCGCTCTACCTGCACTGCGATCTCACCGATCTTGCCGCACTGCAAGCTGCCGTGCGGCAGGTTCTGGAGAGGTTCGGCACGGTCGATGTGCTGGTGAACAACGCCGCCAACGATCAGCGCCATGCGATCGATGAGGTTACACCGGAGTACTGGGACCGCTCCATCGCTACAAATCTACGGCCGCAGTTCTTCATGATTCAGGCCGTGGCCCCAGCCATGCGCGCGGCAGGACGCGGCTCCATCATCAACATCAGTTCCATCTCCTGGATCATTCCCTCCACCGGCCTGCCCCTGTATGTCGCGGCCAAAGCGGCCATCGTGGGACTCACGCGCACCATGGCGCACGAGTTGGGCCCGCAGGGCATCCGCGTAAACGCCGTGCTGCCGGGGGCCATTGCAACCGAGAAGCAAAAGCAGCTCTGGTATACGCCGGAGTACGAGGCAGAGATCCTGCGCAGCCAGGCGCTGAAGCGGCACATTGAGCCTGCGGAAGTGGCGCGGCTGGTGCTCTTCCTCGCCGCCGACGACGCCAGCGCCATCACCAACCAGAGCTATGTGGTGGATGCGGGCTGGGTTTAGCCAAGATTCACGCCGGAACTTTCCGCGGGATGGTCGAGCGTGGCCCGGCGCTGCTCGCCAGTCTCTTCTTCCAGCAGCCAGCGGCGCAGATGCAGAATGTCGTTGGCGCGCACGATGCCCACCGGCTTGAGGCCATCGCCCGGCTTGACCACTACGACGTTCTCCACGTTCTTCAGCATCATGTCGCGCTGCACGCGGTCTACCGATTCGCCGGGGTAGGCGATCACGTAGTCCTGCCGCGCCAGCTCGCGCATCCTGAAGTGGTGATCCGGCTGCTCGATGCGCAGCAGATCGTGCGCCTCCACAATGCCCTGCACCGTGCCCGCCGCATTCACCACGGGAATGAAGCCGACATCGCCGGGGGAAAATTCCTGGATTACGTTGCGGAGTTCTTCGTCCCCTTGCAGAGTGCGGAACTGAGTGTGCATCACCTCGTCGATGCGCGCGCGCATGAGCACCGGCACGGAGTAATCCTGCGTGACGATAAGGCCGCGCTTGACCAGCTTCACCGTCATGATGGAGTCGCGGCTGAGCAGCCGCGTCACGCCATCGGAAATCATCACGGTGAGGATGAGCGGCAGCAGCGAGTTTGGATTGTGGCTCAGCTCGGCCAGGAAAACGATGCTGGTGAACGGTGCGCGGGCAATGCCGCCAAAGACGCCGGCCATCGCCGCCAGAGCGTAGAAGCCGGGATCGCTGACCAGGTGAGGAAACAGGTGTGCGCAGCCGATGCCGAACGCCGCGCCGAGTCCGCCGCCCACCACCAGCGACGGCGCAAAGACGCCGCCCGTGGTGCCTGATCCCAGCGAGATGACCAGCGCCCAGAACTTGGCGAAGGAGATGCTGGCCAGGCTGCCCAAGCTAAGCCGGTCATTGAGCATGTCGCGGATGGTGTCATAGCTGGTGCCGAAGACCTGCGGGCAAAAGTAGCCGATGACGCCAAGGATCAGCGCGCCGATGGCCGGGCTCCAGATCGCCGCATAGGGAACAGGCAGCGCGTCGAAGAAGTCCTCAAGCCAGGCCAGCACGCGGATCATTACCACGCTCACCAGTCCCATCAGGATGCCGAGCAGGGCAAAGAGCCATAGCTCGCTGGTGCCGGTAATCTTATACTCCGGCATAGGAAAGAGCGGCGCCCACCCGGCAAAGTGCACACGTACGCCGGTCGCCACGGCGGCGGCCAGCGCAACGGGGATGAATGAACGGGCGCGCAGCTCAAAGAGCAGCAGTTCCACCGCAACCAGCACACCCGCCAGCGGCGCGGTAAAGGTGGCGGCCATGCCCGCCGCAGCACCGCTGGCCAGCAGCACGCGCCGGTAGTAGGGGCTCAGTCCCAGGGCCTGCCCCAGCAGCGAGCCCAGCGCGCCGCCGGTCTGGATGATGGGACCCTCCGCGCCAAACGGGCCGCCGGTACCGATGGCCAGGGCCGTGGCCAGCGGCTTGAGGATGGCCACGCGCAAACGCATGCGGCTGTGCCCGAAGAGCACCGCCTCCATGGCTTCGGGGATGCCATGCCCCTTCAGCGTCGGCTCAAAGAAATAGATGAGCAGGCCCACGACGAGGCCGCCAATCGCCGGAATGAGAATCACCCACAGATGCAGATGATTCTGCGCGGGATTGTGCAGGGTAAAGGAAAAGTGTCCGTAGAAGAAGACATTCGTGAAGAAGTAGATCAGTTCCAGCAGTCCCTGCGCGACCAGACCGCCGACCAGGCCCACTAGCAGCGCAAAGCCACAGATCTTCACCGCCTCCGGCTCCAGCGCTACACCGAACTGTCCCTTCCTGTGACTTTCGGATGCGGGGTTACGGTCAACCTCGGGAACAGACAAATCAGCCATGGCGGCCTCCTTCGCGATCTGTTCATCAACGAACGCATACCTGCGGTGCGATAAGCTTAGGCCGGGCTTGGCACCTCTATTTCCTCTTCGTCCTGCGCCTCCGGCCGATGCGGCATCAGCGCCTGCAAGACATCGGTTTTGGTGAGAATGCCCACCACCCGCTCTGCTTCTTCCACCACCAGCAGGGAGGGCGGCGCATCTTCGTTGAGCAGAAGCTGCAACGCATCCATCACATCCGTCTCGGGCGCGACGTGGTCCATATGCGACTGCGTAATGTCACGCACGGTCATACTGCTCCACTTCTCCGGCGGAACATGGCTAAGCGCCCACAGGCTGCACGTGCCAATCAGTTGCCCCTCCTCTATTACGGGAAAGACTTCATGCCGTGTATGGGGAGACAGCGTCGCAGCAAACTCACGAAGCCCGGTTGAGGCCAGCGCGATGAGCACATGGCTCTGCATCACCTCGCGCACCGGCACGCCCTGCAATGCATGCACCTTCACCGCTTCATGCAACCGCTGATCGCCGGAGGCCGAGGCGTCGCCCGAAGCGGCATACGCCACCGCAGCGCCAATCAGGCTGGGAATAATGAACGCGTGACCGCCCGTGGCCTCCGCCACAAAGACCACCGCGGCCAGCGGCGTCTTGTAGCCTGCGGCAATAAAACAAGCCATGCCCACCGCGGCATACAGAGCCGGCGCGCCACTGTGTACGACTGACTGCGCGAAGGCCATGCCGAAGGCGCCGCCGCTTAGGAACAACGGCACGAACATGGCGCTGACGCCGCCCGCGCCCAGCGTGAAGACCGTCGCGGCCAGCTTGAGCACACCGAAGAGCACCAGTTCCAGGCTGCTGTGCCCGCCGCCCAGGATCAGACCGACGGCTTCGTAGTTTGGCCCCAGCGGAACCAGGGCGCCGTTGTAGAGGCCGACAAACGCCAGACCGCACAGACCGGTGAGCAGGCCGCCGATGGAGAGCTTTACCCAGTGCGGCGCGCGGGCATTCACGCAGAAGCTGCGCACGCGGCGAAAGATGGTAACGAAGGCCATGGCTGCCAGACCAATGAGCAGTCCCAGCACGGCGCACCAGAGCAGATCGATGCGCGTGAAGGAGGGCTCCACCGCGAAGTCAAAGAGCGGCGCGCTGCCCAGGAACGAGCTGAGCGTCATGAAAGAGACCACGGAAGCAATCAGCGAAGGCAGCAGCGCCTCATGGGCCAGGTCATCTTTATACGGCATCTCCAGCGCGAAGACGATGCCGGTGAGCGGCGCGCGGAAGACCGCGGACATGCCCGCGGCAGCGCCGCAGATGAGCAGGATGCGGCGGTCGCGCGCATCCAGGCGGAAGCGCGTGGCCCGGCGAAAGTGGGTCCACATCCATGAGCCGATGGCGCCGCCGCCGTAGATGCTTGGCCCCTCCAGCGCGGCGCTGCCGCCCATGCCCACGGTGGCCACAGCGGCCAGCAGCTTGGGCAGGAACGGGCGCATGTTAATGCTGCCCTGATGCTCGTGATACGAGCGGATGATCTCTTCGGAGGAGTGCTCATCGGGGTCCGGCGTCAGGTATTGCATGATGAAGCCAGCGGCCATGCACCCCAGTAATACCCCAGGGACCATCGCCCAGTGGTGATGCAGGTAGAAGTCCAGTACCGGGGGCCACATCAGGCGCAGAATCACTACGGCAATGGCGGTGATCGCCAACCCCGTCACCACACCCACCAGGGGCGCGAGAATGAGCCACTTGCGCAGATCGCGCGCGTAGACCGCGCTCAAATCGTCACTCACCAGCGCAGCATAACGCCGCAGCAGCGGGTGGCGGAGGAAGCGGCTGCCAGCCGGGTTTGCCTGCCTGATGCCGCTCATTGCAGGCCTCCTGATGCGGGCTGCTCGCTGGCATGGGGCGCACCGGCGCGCAGAAACTCACTGCGCAGGCGGCGGACCTCATCCTGATGCAGAAGAGAGAGTTGCAGCAGAATCTCCTCGCCGTGCGGCGTCAGCGAGACCACCACAACGCGCCGGTCTGTCGGGCTTTCTGATCGCTCGACCAGGCCGCTTTGCACGGCGCGATCAATCAGCCCCACCACGGAGTTGTGCTTCTCCTGCAGGAACTCGGCGATCTCGGAGATGGTGGCTGAACCGGCGCCGGTGAATCCAGCGATGCCCAGCATCAACTGGTGCTGCTGCGGCGTGATGCCACAGGCACGCGCGGCATCTTCACTGAAACGCAGGAACTTGCGAATGCGATGGCGAAAGAAGGCAAGCTCCTCGAACATCTTGCGGGAGTTTTTCATAGGATCTTTTCTGGTCCTGCGGAGAAGGGGCTCCGCGGACCGTCTTATCTATCGTACTACGATTCAATCGTATTGCGATATATCTTGAGCACGATATCCCTATCCCGGATGACCACGCCGGCGCAGCAAAGGCCATGCCGACGTTTGGCATGGCCTTGTTTCCTCGTGTTCCGGTCTCGCGCCCAACTGGCGCAATCGTCTACTGCCCTGCTGTCTGCGGCTCGTGCGGGTGCAGGTCGCGGTCGCGCACGCCGAGCAGGTACAGCAGGCCATCCAGGCCCAGGCAGGAAATAGCCTGGTCCGCGCTCTGCCGCACCAGCGGCTTGGCGCGGTAGGCGATGCCCATCCCGGCCAGGCTGAGCATGGGGATGTCGTTGGCGCCATCGCCCACGGCCACCACCTGCTCCAGTGAGATGCCTTCGCGCTCGGCAATCTCGCCCAGCAGTGCCGCCTTGCGCGCGCCGTTGATAATGGGCGGAATCACCTGTCCGGTGACGCGGCCACCCACAATCTCCAGCTCGTTCGAGTGCGCCTCGTCGATGCCCAGGCGCTCCATCAGCGAGCGGGCGAAGAAGTTGAAGCCGCCGGAGAGAATGACCGTCTTGTACCCCAGCAGCTTGAGCGTGCGAATCAGCCGCTCTGCGCCATCGGCCAGGGGAATGCGGTTGAGCAAGCTGTAGACCTGCTCGGCGGGCAACCCCTTTAACAGGCCTACCCGGCGGGTAAAGCTCTGGTCAAAGTTCAGTTCGCCACGCATGGCCGCCTCCGTGATTTTGGAGACCTGCTCGCCCACCCCGGCCAGCTTGGCCAGTTCGTCGATCACCTCGCCCTGAATGAGCGTCGAATCCATGTCAAAGGCAAAGAGGCGGCGGTTGCGCCGGAAGATGCTCTCCCGCTGAAAGGCGATGTCGATGGAGAGCTCCTGCGCGGTGGCCAGAAACTGCGCGCGCATGGAGGCCTCGCGGCTCACGTCGCCACTCACCGCCAGTTCCACGCAGGCATTGGCCGGGGCATCCGCGGCGGAGAGCTGCCCGGAGAGCCGGTCAATGCGGTCGATGTTCATGGAGTGGGCAGCAATGATGGCGCTCACCCGGGCCAACTGCTCGGCCGTAACCGCCCGGCCCAGCAGGGTGATGATGAAGTGATGCTGGCCGAGCCCGTGCTGCCAGTGCTGCAGGGCGTTCTGGGCTACAGGGGAAAAACGGGCATGCAGGCCCAGATCCTGGGCGCGGTCGTGAAGCTCGGTCTTGAGCGGGGCAAAATCGTACCCGGCGGGCAGCTCGACGAGGAAGCTCAATGCCAGATTTTCGACCACCACGGCTTGGCCCACGTCGAGAATGGCAAGGTTGTGGCCGGTCAGAATGGCGGTAAGAGCAGCGGTGATGCCCGGCTTGTCGGGCCCGGAAAAGTGGAGGAGGATCGCTTTGCTGCGTGCTGGGGATGTCATGCCTGAATCTGACTATACCGGAGTCATAAACACACCGCTCCCGCGCCGTGAAAAAGCCCATCGGCAGCGCAAACAGGCACGAGTCGACCACAGGTGAAGATTCTTGATTTTGCGAGAGTTATGGTGGGCGCTGCAGGATTCGAACCTGCGACTTCCACCGTGTGAAGGTGGCACTCTACCGCTGAGTTAAGCGCCCCCGCGCAAGAAGCCTGAAGCGATTTGCTCCAGTGGGGCATCCCGTAAGTTAGAGTAGCATCAGCAGGGCTTTAAGGCCAAGCCGGATTGAGGAAAACCTCCCGTGGCCGCGCCCCGCAAGGAATTGGCATGCGCTGGAGATTGAAACCGATGCGCCAGGCTGGCGAGTTTCCCACGGAAGGGGAAGCGACGCTGGGCTCCGTGGCGGGGCTGGGCAGTGCCCTGCTCGCCGACGGAGGGCATCGGCCCGGTGCGCAAAATTCCGGCATGGATTCTGCCCAGGGACCGCAACCTTCTGGCGAAACTAGGGTTCAGCAGGGTATGGCAACCTTGGTCCTGGACAACTCGGTCCTGGGATCTCGGTCGGTATCAGGGCCGGAGACGGAGCTAGCGCCTCAGTCAAATGCCGGTATAGCCGTGCAGGAACAGGATGGGGACGCAGCCGCAATGCTGCGTGTCGCCGCGGGGGACGAGGCAAGCTTCAACTACCTGGTCGGGAAATATCACCGTCCGATGATCCACTTTCTTTACCGGATGGTGCATAGCCAGGCGGTGGCAGAGGAACTGGCTCAAGAGGTATTTCTGCGGGTTTACCGCGCCCGGGACAGCTATCGCGCCGAAGCCCGTTTCAGCACCTGGCTCTACCGCATTGCCACAAATCTGGCGGTGAATCACGCGCGGGATTCCCGTCACGAGCGGGCCGCGCAAACGGTCTATCTGGACGAGCCGGACCCGGAGACGGGCACAACGGTCGACCTGCCCAGCGGCGAAATCAGCGCGGAGAATAGGATGGTTCGAAACGAACGCATGGCCGCCATCCGCTCGCATGTGATGGCCCTGCCGGAACGGCAGCGGGCGGCAGTGCTGATGCACAAGTACCAGGGCCTGGATTATCGGCAGATCGGCGAGGCGCTGAATCTGAGCGAATCGGCGACCAAGTCGCTCCTGTTTCGCGCATATCAGACGCTGCGCGACAAATTGAAGGATTTTGTGTAAGTAGAAGTGAAGGGACAACTGCTAATGAAAAGCCGGGGGACACCGGCAGAAAGCAGGGTGGTACAGATGAAAACATTGCATACAAATTGCGACGCGACGGAGTCCCGGCTGGCAGCGATGCTGCTGGACCCCGTAGCCGCGCCTGCCAGGGTTCAATCGAATGTTGCCGAGTGCGAGGATTGCAGCCGCGAGTTGGATGAGTTGCGCGCAACCCTGGCCCTGTTGGATGAGTGGCAGGCTCCCGAGCCCAGCCCCTACTTCACCACCCGGCTGAACGCACGGCTGCGTGAAGAGCGCGAGAAGGCACCGGCGGGCTGGCTGGGACGCCTGACGGCCCGCGTACAGGCCGGTCTCGGACTGGGACAGGCGGCGCACGTCCGGCCACTGGCAGCCATGGCGCTTACCGTCCTGCTGCTGATTGGCGGCGGCGCGTACCTGAATCTTGCCAATGGGGATTTGATCGTGCAGCCGGCCAATCAGACGGCAGTGGTTCACGATCTGCAAACGCTGGATAATAACGCTCAGCTGCTGGACCAGCTCGAAACGATCTCAGACAGCAACAGCAATGGGGACTAACCGTACGCTCCGTGCGGGAGAAGATGCTGTGAGAAAGGCCGTCACATTTCGCCTGGCGCGCGCCGTGGCTCTGTCCGCGGCGCTGGGTGCATTGTGCCTGCATCAGGGATGGGCGCGCGGCCAGCGCGGTGGCGGAGTCCGCCGGGCAGAACCGCACTACAACTTCCGGCGCATGCAACCCATGCGACGCCAGGAATTCCGGCCTGGAAACAGCTTCCAGCCGCAACAGCGCACGCGGCCGCAAAATCCGGCGAACCAATATCCGGGCAATACGGGGCAGCGCCCCGCCTACAACAGCCCCCCGGGGCACCTGGGCTCCTGGCTCAATGAGCACCGGAATCTGAACGTTGGCCAGCAGGAGCATCTGCTGCGCAATGATCCTACCTTCAAGCGCCTGCCCCCGAATGACCAGCAGCGATTGATGCAGCGGTTGCGCCAGGTGGATCAGATGCCTCCGGCGCAACGGCAACGGTGGCTGGCGCGCAACGAACTTCTGGAACACATGTCACCGGAGGAGCGCATGCAGATCAACCGCTCCGCACAGCAGTGGTCTGCCCTGCCGCAGGCGCGCCAGGGGGTGATGAAGAATGCCTTCCGCGACCTGCGGGGCGTTCCCCCGGATCAGCGTCAGACGGTGTTGAACTCGGATCGTTACCAGCGCATGTTCAGTCCGCAGGAGCGGAACATCCTGGGCAACATGCTCAAGGCTGAGCCCTACGAACCGCAGCGCTGAGTGCAGTGCGTTGGCACGGGCTACCGCAGGCGCTAGACTGAGCCCATGGCCCTTGAGTTCACTACCTCCTACATACACGATTCCCTGGCCATCTTCCGGCAGTACAAGCTGATGGCTGAGCGAGCGATGGCCCAGGTGACGGACGAGCAGCTCTTCGCGGCTCTCGACGACGAGGCCAACTCCATCGCCGTGATCGTCAAGCACATGACCGGCAACATGCGCTCGCGCTGGACTGACTTTTTGACCAGCGACGGGGAGAAGCCCAATCGCGACCGCGACAGCGAGTTCGTCGATCCGCCAGCCACGCGCGCTGCGCTTCTGGATGCCTGGGAACAGGGCTGGGCCTGCGTCTTCGGGGCGCTGGAGCCGCTCACCGATGCCGACCTGGGCCGTACCATCACCATCCGCGGCGAGGCCCACTCAGTGATGCAGGCCGTCAACCGCCAGGTGGCGCACTACTCCAGCCATGTGGGCCAGATTATTCTGCTGGCCAAACACTTTGCCAGCGCACACTGGCAGTCCCTGAGCGTTCCCCGCAACCGCTCAGCAGAGTTCAACCGCAAAGTGGCCGCAGGCGAAGCCAGCCAGCGGTAGGCGCTCACGAGTGCAGGAGAGACCTCGCCTCTGCCGCGTCGGCCGCGGGCGCCAGCAGCAGCCAGCACGCGCCCGCGGCCACCAGGGCCAGGCCAAGCCAGCCGCGCGCCGAGAGAGCGGGCCTCTCCAGCAAAATTCCAGCCAGGGCCGTAAGTAGTGGCGCCAACACAAAGCGTGCCGCCATGCGCGCGGCAGAGAGCCGCCTTAGCAACCAGAACAGCGC